>CALKTZ010000464.1 GCA_937997355.1 uncultured Planctomycetales bacterium
CGAGATCCCGTCGAGATAACGTTTCCCTTCGACATCCCAGAAATGGACGCCGTCCGAGCGAGACATGATGAGCGGATTCTTCGACCACTCCGACATCTGGTCGCGCACGAAGATCTGACGCAGGAAGGTTTCTTCCGTCGTCTGGGCCTCGGAGATGAGTTGAACGGGGGAGACGTTGGCGGCCATCGGCAACTGCTTTCGGGCGTTTCGTGTCGGGAACGTGCAGGATTTTACGGCGTCAATGACAATCAGCAAAAATGGGTTGCGATCGTGGCGTACAGACGGGCCACACGCATCATGTCGTCGATATCGACCCACTCGGAGATCGTATGCTGGCCGCCGGCCCTCGGGCCGTGGGTGATGGCCGGCACATCGGCCAGCGACCAGAAGCTGTTGCCGTCGTCGACGAACGGCTTAGGGCCGAGCGCGAGGGGATGCCCGGAGACCAGTTGATAGCATTCCTGGAAGTCGGTCACGAGGGGGGCCTGGGGATCGAGATGGAAGGCGCCTCGGATCGTCAGCCAGTCGCACTCGATCGTCACTCCCCGATCGGAGGCAAGCTCGGCGAGCAACGCGCGGAACTCGGCCTCGACCCGCCCGGGGTTATCGCCGGGGAGCCAGCGACGGGTCCCTTCGAGCCAGCATTCCTGGGGATACTGGTTGAAGATCTCGCCGCTGTGGATCTGGCCGATGAAAACGCTCGGCGATCCGCAGATCGGATTGACTTCCGAGCCGATCGCGTGGCCAAGCTCTCCCAGTCGCTTCACAAGTTCGGCCCCGGCCGCGATCACGCTCGGCTCATCCATCGGCCTCATCACTTCATGGACGGCCGGTCCCGAGCGAAGGATGCGAACCTTCCAGGTTGCGGAGCCTCGTCCTTCGATCGGCAAGACATTGCAGAGGGGCTCGGGGATCAGGACCGCGTCGCCACGCCAACCTTCCCGGATGAGCGAATCGAGCTGGCGGCCGTCTCCCCAGGGGGCCTCGTGGAGATCGTGGGCCGTCAGCAAGACGGAGCCCTTCGTGAGCATGCCCGATTCCTTAAGGACGCGGAGGGCTTCGACCGCGCAGGCGATCCCCCCCTTCATGTCCGAGGCGCCGCTGCCGGTGATCAGGTTTTCGCGAACTTCGGGCGGGACGAACGGGAGGTGGACCGTATCCAGATGGCCGTTGAATTGGAGTTGAAGCCCGGGCGCATCGGTTGAAAATCGCGCCGCCACGGCGGGGGAGCCCGGATGGTTCCCGTCGGGGCGTTCCACCGAGAAACCATCGTCGTGGAGGATTTGCGCGAGCCGGTCGCTGACCGCGCCGGCATCTCCGGTCGGGCTGGGGACTTCGATCAGGCGAATCGCCGTCTCGATCAGTCGATCCCGGTCCATCGCGGCATCGATTTTCTTCAGGGTTTCGGCGAGTATTGGGGTGCTCATGGCCGGCGATTATACAGGGGTTTTCGCTCCCGTTGCATCCCGCGCCGGAAAAAGAGGCCGCTCCCGATCGGGAGATCATGCCCCAAATTCCGGAGGGTCCAGGACGAAGTATTACATGAGAGCCTTTGGTGGACTCGACCAACGCGTTCCCACCCGCTAAACTGGAGAAGATCAGGATCGACCGCGAAGAGAGAATTCGACCCCGCTCGTCCGACCCACCTCGAAGCTGACCCGATTCCATCCCACGCTCGAAGGATTCCCCGGCTGATCGCGCGATCCATCCCTACGAATTCGAACATCGGAGCCTCGTCAACGTGAGAAGAATTCCGGTTCTTGCCTTCGGCATCCTCTGCCTTGTCGCGGAAATCGGCTCCTCACGAGCCGTGGCGGCGCCCCCGGAGGACCTGTGGTCTTCTCGGCTGCTTCGCAATGGGGATCGCGTCGCCTTCGTCGGGGGAACCTTCGTCGAGCGCGAGCAGCGTTACGGGTATCTCGAAACAGTCCTCACGATCGCCAATCCCGATTCGTCGATCGTCTTCCGCAACCTGGGCTGGAGCGGCGACACGATCGGCGGGGTTTCGCGGTCGGGCTTCGATCCGCCCGAAGCGGGATTCAAGCAGCTCGTCGACCAGGTCAATGCTGTCAAGCCCACGGTGATCGTCCTCGGCTACGGCGCGAACGAGGCGTTCGCCGGCAAGGCGGGCCTGGATGCCTTCGTGAAGGGATACGAGCGAATGATCGATGCCCTGGCTCCCACCAAGGCGCGATTCGTGCTCCTGGCACCGCTCAAGCAAGAAAAGCTGGCCGCGCCTCTGCCCGACCCGACGAAGCACAACCAGGATATCGCAGTTTATTCGAAAGCCATCGAAGAACTGGCGAAGCGGAGGGGGATCCAGTTCGTCACGCTCGATCCCTTTACCGATCCCGATCGATCCTCGGCCTCGGACCACCTGACCGATAATGGCCTTCATCTGACCGCCCTGGGCTACTGGAGCCTCGCGAAATGCTTCGAGCTCAAGAATCAGGACAAGATGACGTTCTCGATGAAGGTCACCAAACCCGGGGGACATCCCCCTTCGCCGGTTGAATGCACCCTCAACTGGCCGGGGGCCAATTTCATGGGGACGGTGAGCGAGGTCGTGACGAACCCTCGGGAGGTCCGCTTCACCCGCCGGGATCGTCGCCTTCCATTCCCTCCTCGCCCCGCCGCCGCATCGGCCCATGAAAAATCAGTCGAATCGCCCCCCAGGTCCATGCAGGTAAAAGGATTGGAGCCCGGGCGCTATACGCTCAAGATCGACGGGAAGCCGATCGCGACCGCTTCCGATTCGGACTGGATGAGTGGCCCAGAAACCGATCAGGTGGAGCACCTCCGCCAGGCCATCATTCGAAAGAATGAGCTATTCTTCCATCGCTGGCGTCCGCAGAACATCACGTACTTATTTGGGTTCCGCAAGCACGAACAAGGGAACAATGCCGTCGAGATCCCGCGATTTGATCCCCTCGTCGCCGAGATGGAACAGAAGATTGCCGTATTGAAGAAGCCGGCCGCTCACGTTTATGAGCTGGTTCGGGACAAGGCGAAGGAGGGGGGCCGATGACCATTTTCCGTTCAAGTCCTGGCTGGACCGTCCGTTTCGGCCTCTGGCTCGCCGTGCTGTTGCTTCCTCAGGCGGCATCGGCCCAGCGCGCGCCCTTCGCGATCCCCGACCCCGATCCCGAGATCGAGCGGAAGTCGTTCATCATGGCCGACGGATTCGAGGTCAACCTATTCGCCGCCGACCCGATCCTCGCCAAGCCGCTCCAGATCAACTTCGACCCTCAAGGCCGGCTCTGGGTGGCAAGCTCGGAGGTCTATCCCCAGATCAAGCCGGGGCAGGCCGCGAATGACCGCGTATTGATCCTCGAAGACCGGGACGGCGACGGCAAGGCCGATCGCACCACGGTCTTCGCCGACGGCCTGCTGATCCCGACCGGGATCGAGCCGGGGGATGGCGGCGCGTATGTCGCCAATAGCACCGAGCTCCTGCACTTCAAGGATACCAACGGCGACGGCAAGGCCGACCAGACGCGGGTGGTCCTCTCCGGCTTCGGCACCGAGGACACCCACCACATTCTTCATACATTGCGCTGGGGATTCGACGGCCTCCTGTACTTCAACCAGTCGATCTACATCCACAGCCACATCGAGACGCCGCACGGGGTCCGTCGACTCGGTGGCGGGGGGATCTGGCAGTTCCGGCCCGAGACGATGCAGCTTGAGGTGTTCATCCGAGGACTCGTCAACCCCTGGGGACACCACTTCGACCGCTGGGGGCAGTCGTTCGCGACCGACGGCGCGGGGGGCGAGGGGATCAACTACTGCCTCCCCGGCGCCTACTATTTCACCGCGCCGGATGCCGTGCGTATCCTGCGCGGCCTGAACCCCGGGAGCCCCAAGGACTGCGGGCTCGAAGTTCTGAGCGGTCGGCATCTGCCCGAGTCGTGGCAAGGGAGCCTCCTCACCAACGACTTCCGAGGCAATCGCGTCTGCCGGTTCGTGATCAGCGATGACGGCGCGGGTTTCGCGTCTCGGGAGCAGGCGGAATTGATCAAAACCCGTCACGTCGCGTTCCGGCCGATCGACGTGAAGATGGGACCCGACGGCGCGATCTACATCGCCGACTGGTACAACCCGATCATCCAGCATGGCGAGGTCGATTTCCGCGACCCTCGCCGCGATCACACCCGAGGGCGAATCTGGCGAGTGACCGCCAAGGGGCGTCCGCTGGTGACCCGGCCGAAACTGGTCGGGGCGAAGACGGAGGAGCTCCTGGAGGCCCTGAAAGCCCCCGAAGACTGGACCCGCCAGCAGGCCAAGCGGGTCATGAAGGAGCGAGGGGCTTCCGAGATCATCCCCAAGCTCGCCTCGTGGGTGGCCGGGCTCGATCCCAAGGATTCCGGGTCGGCCCATACCCGGCTGGAGGGGCTCTGGACCTATCAGAGCCTCGACGTCGTCGAGCCGAACCTGCTGGCGGGATCGTTGAAGAGCGACGATGCCCGGGTTCGTGCCGCGGCGGTTCGGATCGTCCCCTGGTGGAAGGATCGCCTTTCGGATCCGATCGCGCTGCTTGCTCCCCTCGTCGAGGATGAAAATCCGCGCGTGCGGCTGGAAGCGGTTCGCGCCCTCGCGCTGGTGCCGAGCCTGCAATCGGCCGACCTTGCCATGCGGGCGCTCGACAAGCCGGTCGACCAGTATCTCGACTATGCACTCTGGCTGACGGCCCGGCAATTGCAAGAACAATGGCTGCCGGAAGTTCAGGCGGGCCGATTCGATTTCGGCGGCAAGCCGTCGCATCTGGTTTTCGCGCTCCAGGCGGTCGGCACCCCGAACGTGGTGAAGCCGCTCCTGGCCCAGATGGAGGCCGGCCGAATCCCGAACGAGCAGGACGGTGCCGTGCAACTCCTCATCGCCAAGCTGGGTGACGCGGACGATCTGGGGATCGTCTACAAGCTCTTGATGAAGGAAGGGGCGATCCCCGCCTCGCGCCGGGCTTCCCTCGTCGACACCCTGGCCCGGGCGACGCGAGACCGGAAGGTCGTCCCCGCGGGGGACCTGAACACGATTCAGACCCTGCTCAACAGCGACGAGCCGGGGCTCCGCGCGGCGGCGGTTCGCGCGATCGGCGCCTGGAAGGTCGACTCCCTCCGGCCTCGGCTCCTCGAACTGGCCGGCGGGGCAGACACGCCCCAGGAAACCCGGGCCTCGGCCCTCGATGCCCTGATCCAGCTCGGCGGCGAGGAAAGCCGCAAGCGAGTGGAAGAGTTGGCGGTCGTGGGCAAGTCGGCGCAAATTCAAGCCCAGGCCCTGGCCTCCCTCATTTCGATCGATCCCAAGGGGGCCGCTCGGTCTTATGCCAAATGGCTGGGCCGGCTCGCACCGGAGAACTACCCCGAAGCGGGAACCGTCCTGACGCGGTTCCTGGAACGCAAGGACGGGCCGGATCAGTTGATCGAGGCGCTTTCCGCGGCAAAGCTCCCCCCCGATCTCGCCAGGCAATTGCTGAGCGGGATTCGAAGCTCGGGACGCGACCTTCCGTCATTGGTCGCGACACTCACGAAGATCGGGGGACTCGCGGGCACCGCCCGGGCGCTCACCGCCGAGGAGATGGCCCAGCTCATGGCCGACGTCAACCGGATCGGAGACCCGGCCAGGGGACAGGCCCTCTTCCGTCGCAAGGATCTCACCTGCATCAAGTGCCACGCGATCGCCGGGGCGGGGGGGCAGGTCGGCCCGAGCCTGGAGAGCATCGGCGCGAGCGCGCCGGTCGATTATCTGATCGATTCGATCCTCCAACCGAACAAGACGGTCAAGGAGAACTACCACTCGGTCGTCGTCGCGACCGACGACGGCAAGCTCTACACGGGGATCAAGACGCGTCAGACCGATTCCGACCTGGTCCTCCGCGACGCCGAGGACCGGGAGGTGTTGATCCCCGTCAAGACGATCGAGGAACAGAAACCGGCCGGCTCGCTGATGCCCGCCGGGCTGGCCGATGCGCTCACCCGCAACGAGCTGATCGACCTGGTCCGATTCCTCTCCGAACTGGGCAAGGTGGGACCATACTCGGTGGGGAAGGAACGCGTCTTCCGCCGATGGCAGGCGCTCCCCATGACGCCGGAGAATCGGACCGCCGTGGGGCGGACGAGCCTCGACGCCGTCGCGCAATCGGGCGATTCGCTCGCCTGGGAGCCGTTCTATACTTTGGTCGGCGGCACCCTGCCGATGAATGAGATCCCCGAGATCCGGAGAGGGAATCAGGCGGGTCCGGTCTGCATCGTCCGGAGCCAGATCGACGTATCCAGCGCCGGGAAGCTCGAACTTGTCTTCAACTCGACGCGAGACCTGACGATTTGGATCGACGGGGTACGATCCGAGCCGGGGGCGTCCCGGCCGAATGTGCTCCCGGTCGACTTGAAAACGGGCCGGCACACCGTCACGCTGGCCTTTGAAAAAGAAAAGCGAAAAGAGGAAATCCGCTGTTTGGTGGAAGAATTACCCGACTCCCCCGCGCGGGCGCAACCGGTTCTCGGCAAGTGATGATGCCAAGGGGAGAGGCCCCAAGATCCCTTGGTCGGAACGATCACACTGATGGGCTCCTTGATGGAAACGACAATCAACTCCGCCGACCGCAAGCAGATCGAGAAAAAGGACTCGCGCGTCGCCCTGGTCGAGGACAACCCCGATAGTCGCCGGACTCTGGGGTTGATCCTCAAGGCCTGGGGATATCAGGCATCCCAGGCGGAAGACGGCGTGGCGGGCCTCGAACTCATCCTCCAGGAAAAACCGCAGCTCGCGCTCATCGACATCGGCCTCCCCGGGCTCGATGGACTTTCGGTCGCGCGTGAAGTTCGCGACAAGCTGGGAAAACGGATCTGCCTGATCGCGATCACGGGATATGGACAGCCCGAGGATCGGGTCCGTTCTTACGACGCCGGCTTCGATTTCCATCTCGTGAAACCGGTCGATCTGGAAGTCTTGCAGAAGGTGATGGTCGCGGGGAACGATGAGCTGCGCGAAGGAAAGGCGTTCGATCATCGAGAGTCGGCACGCCCCAGTTGCCCGGTCTGCGGAGGCCGGCTGGTCGAAATCCGCGGCAAGCTGCAATGCTCAACTTGCCGGGCCATCTGCGAAACCTGCTGCGAAGGCGGGCGCGGTTGATATTCGATTCTCCATCTCGTGATGAACGAGCCTCGGGGCGAAGGATTTCGAGATGCCTGAACCGTCCCTCGCCGAATCGCTCGCAGCGCTCGATCCGGCCAACCCCAAGTATGCGACCGAGGCCGTGGATCGAATCCTCGCCGAGTCTCGTCGCGTCGGCGCGAGCGACGTTCATCTCCAGCCGGTCCACGATGGCCTGGAGATGCGCTGGCGGCTGGACGGCGTCCTGAACCGGGTGGCCAAGCTTCCCGCCCGCGTGGTCCCCAACATCATCGCCCGCTTGAAGGTCCTGGCCGATCTCCTCACGTATCGCACCGATGTCCCCCAGGAAGGGCGGATTCGGCTGCCGGTCGACGCGGTGGAGATGCGGCTCTGCACGTTCCCGACTCTCCACGGCGAGAAGGCGGTCATCCGGCTTTTCGGCGGTCCGACACGATTCTCGCGAGTCGCCGATCTCGGCTGGCCCGAGGATATCCGGGCGAACCTCCTCTCGCTCCTCGATGCCACCTCGGGCGCGATCGTCTTCAGCGGCCGGGCCGGGACCGGCAAGACCACCGCGATCTATGCAAGCCTGCGCGAGCTTGTCGCCCGCTCGCGAGGCGAACGCGGGATCGCCACGCTCGAAGACCCGATCGAAGGGGCGCTCGACGGCGTCGCCCAGACGCAGGTCAATCCGACCGTCGGCCTGACCCTGGAGACCGGGCTCCGTTCCCTCCTGCGCCAGGACCCCGAGGTGATCGCGATCGGCGAGATTCGAGACCGATCCACCGCCGAGGTCGCCATCCAGGCGTCCCTGACCGGACACCTGATCCTCACCTCGTTCCACACCGGCAGTGCCTGCGAGGTGATCGGCCGGCTGATCGACATGGAGATCGAGCCGTACATGATCCGCAGCGGACTCATCGCCGTGGTGGCCCAGCGCCTGGTTCGTCGGCTTTGCACCTGCTCGGAGGAGTCGGATCGTCCCGAGGACCGGCTCGGCCTGTTCCCCGGCGGGGTTCGGATTCCGGTCGGTTGCGAACGATGCCGCCAAACCGGTTACATCGGCCGCACCGTGCTGGCCGAGATGCTCCTCCCCGAGGAGGAAAACCTGGCGAGGGCGGTCCTCGATCGCCGCGATGTACGGGTCCTGGAATCGCTGGCCGTCGATGCGGGGATGATGACGCTCTGGATGCGTGCGCGGCAACTCGTGGCCGACGGGATCACTTCTCCCGTCGAGGTGGTCCGGGTTCTGGGCACGAGGCCCGAAATCGGCCGATGCAAGAATTCATGAGAGTCCTTGACAACCTATGACACTTGTGCCAAGATTGGTCTGTCACAATTGTCGGAGGATGTGAATGGATGAGATTGGCGCCGGTCAACGCCCCGTCGAATCGATCGGCCTTGAGCAGCTTGTCGCCTTGAACGATGAGATCGCGGCCCTCGTCCGATGCGGGATCCCGCTCGAACGGGGATTGCTGGATGCCGGGCGCGACCTCCCCGGTCGGTTGGGCAGGATCACGAGCACCCTGGCCGCTCGGATGTCGCATGGGGAGAGCCTGGGGCAGGCCCTGGAGGCCGAGCGTCGGGCGATCCCGCCCCTTTATTGCGCGATCGTCGAGGCGGGGCTTCGCGCGGGGCGACTCCCGGCGGCCCTGGAAGGGCTGGCGACCTACGCCCGGGGGTATCTGGAAGCGAGGCAATCGATCGGGTTGGCGCTCGCCTATCCGTTGATGGTCGCCGTCCTCGCGTATTTTCTCTTCCTCGGATTCGTCACCGTCATCATGCCCCGTTTTCTGACGGCGCTCGACATGTTCCGATTGCCGGTGACTGCCCCGGTGCGCTGGCTGGGGACCGTGGGCGACCTCACCCCCTACTGGTGGCCGATCGGGCCGATCGTATTTTTCGCCGTGATCTTCGCCTGGGTGCGTTCCGGGAAATCGTTGCAATTTCAGGGGGGCGGCTGGTCGCTGATCGGGGTGATTCCCTGGTTGAAGTCGCTTTTGGCGGATTACAGGTCCGCCAACTTCACGCAGCTCCTCGCACTCCTGATCGAACATCGGGTCGCGCTCCCGGAAGCCCTGGAACTCGCGGGTGCGGCCTCGGGGGACTCTCGCCTGATGCGCGATACGGCCGAACTCTCGGAAGCATTGAAGCGAGGCGATTCGGCGAAGTCGGTCTTCGCGAATCGAGCGTTCGCCATCACGCCGCTTGTCCGTTGGCTGCTCGTCGCCGGGCAATCGCAGACCGCGCTCGTCGATTCGTTGCGGAACATCTCGTCGACTTACCGCAGGCGAGCCAACTACCGCGCCGAGCGATTCCAGGTCCTGGTGCCGATCGTGTTGATGTTCGTGCTCGGAACGGCCACGACGCTCCTCTATGGCTTGACCCTGTTCTTCCCCCTGGTCAACCTGCTCAATGGGTTGTCGCTCCACTGACGAGGTCCATCCCCGATTCGTTTCCCGGGCCTCGGTTTTTCGCAAGGCTGAGAGCGTCGAGAAGATGCAAGCACTTTTCAGGGCCGGTTAGAAGTTGAGTCGATCGAGATGACTGATCCGAAAAAGCTGACAACCGCCGAGGCCGCTGAACTTACCGGCCAGATCGCTTCGCTGACGCGATCGGAGCTTCCGCTGGTTCCGGGGCTGATCGCGCTGGGAGAGGAATACCACGACGGTGCGTTGAAGACCTCGATGCTCAAGCTCGCGGAGTCGCTGGAGGCGGGTGTTCCACTCGAAGAGGCGATCGAGGGCCGGGACAATGGCCTGACCCCTCAGATCCGCGGGCTCATTCGCGCCGGTTTACGCACCGGCCGCATCGGTGATCTCCTGGAGCGTTTCGCGGCCTGCTCGCGAATCGGGACGGACTTAAGACGGAAGTTCCTGGTAAGCCTGGCCTATCCGGCATTTTCGATCGCAATCGCCCTGGCGATCTTCTCCCTCATCAGCCTCGTCATCGTCCCGACGTTCGAATCGATTTTCCAGGATTTCAATCTGCCCGCCCCGTTGCTGACGCGGTTCCTCTTCGAAGTCTCCCGTGTCTTCCGCCAGGCATGGCCCTTGCTCGTGGCATTGGCCGTGATCGGTCTGATCGGCTGGGGCTCGGGATTCTTCCTCAACGCCTTCACGAATCTGCGAGTCAGCATGTATCTGCCGCTGCTGGGGGGAATTTGGCGGTCGACTTCCTTGGCGCAATATTTCCACCTCCTCGCCTTCCTCCTCGAAGGGGGGATTCCCATCTCCGAGGCGGTGCGGCGGGCAGCCGTCGGGGCGGGGGTGGGGACCGCGGAACTCGAAGGGGCCAGCGACGAGGTTGCCCGGAATCTCGATTCGGGAAGGGGATTCGCCCCGTCATTGGCGTCGGTCTCCGCTTTTCCCGCGGGCTTCTCACCCCTGCTGAAATGGGCGGAGGGCCTGGATAGTCTCCCCGAGGTGCTCCACATCATCGCCGAGATGTTCGAGGATCGCGCCCGAAGTCAGCTCACGTTTGCGTCCTCGTTCATCGGATTTCTGTCGATGGTTTTCATCCTGCTCGGGGTCTCCATGGTCGTCCTGGGGCTCATGCTGCCGATGATCACGCTGATCAGCAAATTGTCGGGTTAGGCGTCGATGGCCGGTCGAGGCGCTTTCATTGTTGACATCGATTGCCGCGCCTCTCGGCGCCATGGAATGATACAAATATCCGGGTCGGAATTGAGAAAGCGGTGAAGCATTGACTCCTCGGGAAGCGGAACGACCCTCGGACGACGAGCTTGACTTCAAGGGGTTTCTTACAAACCCCGAAGCCGATCCCTGGCGGCTCGGCCATCTCATCCTGCTGATCGTGGGGTTCGCGTTTTTTCTGTGGATTTACAGGATCTCCGGATCGCTTCCCTTCACGTTGTCCCTCGCGGTCCTGTTCGCGATCCTGGTGGTCATCGGCTATTTCTGGGCGAAACGCAGGGCCTCCACGGCGGAATCCCTGCTGACGGTCATGGCCATCGCGGCGGAAAAAGGGATGCCGCTGGCCCCGGCGGTCGCGGCGATGGCGACTCAATATCGAGGTCTCGCCCGCCGTCGAATCATCGGGCTGGCGTCGACGTTGAATTCCGGGAAATCCCTGTCCGAATCATTCTCCATCGTCTCGAGATTGCTTCCGAGGGATGCCACCTTGCTCGCGAGGGTTGGAGAGGAAGCCGGGGTATTGCCGAAGGCATTCCGTCAGGCGGCCGAGGCGCGTGCGGCGTATTATCCGGCATTCGCGAATATCTCAACTCGGTTGATGTATATCCTGTACGTGCTCATGTTCATCCAGGTGATCGTGGGGTTCATCACTTATTTCGTCATGCCGAAGATCGAAGCGATCTTCAGGGATTTCGGACTCGTCCCCCCCGCCGTGACGCTCGCGGCCATGCAGGTGACGGCATTCTTCGTCCGGTACGCGCCATTCGCCGTGCTGTTCTACCTGTTCGAGCTTTTCCTGATCCTGTATCTGCCACTCAGGATCATGGGGGCGTTGGATCTCGAAATTCCCTGGATTGATCGGATCTTTCGGCGGCGTCATTCCGCGCTGATCTTGCGGGCGCTCTCGCTCTTCGTGGACGCCGGCAAGCCGATCGAGCAAGGGCTCGATAGCCTGGCGAGGAATTATCCGACGTCCTGGGTCCGGCGTCGGCTTGCCCAGGTGAGCGAGGAAGTCCGTCACGGCGGGGACTGGTGCGTGATCCTGTGGCGTCGAGGGCTCATCAGCGCGGCGACGGGGGGCCTCCTCGCCTCCGCGAAGGAGACCGGAAATCTTGCCTGGGTCATGCGTGAGCTTGCGAATACGAGCGATCGCCGTGCCCTGGTTCGGCTCCAGGCGATCATTCAATTGTTGTTCCCGATCTTGATCTTGCTGATCGGCCTGTTCGTCCTGTTCGTGGTCCTGGCGTACTTCAGCCCTTTGGTCATGCTGATCGATCGATTGGCAGGTTGAGGCGAGGTTGATGATTCAACGGTCTTATTCCCAACTCGGCCGATGGCCGGTACCGAGCCCGATTGAGCCGCGATGTCCCGGTTCGATCGGCCTGCGGGCGGGTTGCGCGTCAACCTCGGCCGATCTCGCCACATCCCGATCCCGTCGAGGCTGCTCGGCTCGCCGAGGGGCGCTCCTGGTCGAGGCGGCGGCGGCCGTGATGATGCTGATGCTGGCGATGATCCTCACCGTCAAGCTCGTCGGCTGGGTCGCTCAGGAGAATCGCTCGAACGATCGACGTCAGCAGGCCCTGTCCGAAGTGGCCAATGTGATGGAGCGACTCGGCGCCATCCCGTACGAAGACCTGACGCAAGAGGCCGTGAAGCAGGTCACGCTCTCGCCGCAACTCCGCGCAACTCTCCCCGATGGGAGCCTAACGGTCGATCTGAGTGAAAATGATCCGGTCGGCGGGAACGATTCCAAGAAAGTCTCGGCGAAGATCCGCTGGAAAAACCAGTCGGGAGGCTGGGAATCTCCGGTTCATCTGACAACCTGGATTTACCGGAGCCGATCAAAATGAAGCACATCCACCAACGGCCAGACTCGCGAACCGAACGTGAGCCGCCGCCTACTCTTGCTCGATTCGTCCGGCGGCGGGGCTTCACGATCGTCGAATTGCTGATGCTGATCAGCATCCTCTCGGTCATCCTGGGAATCTCCGTGATCCAGATCCAGCTCCTCATGCGACTCGATCAGGATGGCCGGGCGCGCACCGAGCAATCGACGAACTGGGAACGCCTGGGCCGCCAGTTGCGCCGGGATGTTCATGAGGCGCGAAGCGCCGAGCGTTTCGTCGAGGACGATCTGTCCGGCCTCCGAATCGCTCCGGGTAATGCGTCCAGCGGCCGAACGATTGAGTATCGTGTCGAACCGCCGCGGATCGTGCGAGTCGAGCAGATCAAGGGGCAGCCGGCGATCCGGGAGACTTACGTGTTCCCGAGGATGGTCGACGCACAATTCGACATCCGAGCCGAACGGGCCTGGAAGATCGTCAGCCTGACCGTGACGAGCAGCAAGACCAGGAATCCCGAAAGCCCGCCGAGGACGGACGAGATTCTCGCCGTCCTTGGGCGTGAGACAGTTTCCGCATCCTCGGCGACGAAGGGGGCGGACCGATGAGATCCGTCTCACATAAACAAATGGATTCGCGACGGCAGGGGCTCGCGTCGGTCGTGGTCCTGGTCTGCCTGACTCTGCTATCGCTCATCGGCGTGCTCATGATCAAGCAGGTCACATCCCGTCGGCAGCTTGCCAAGGTCCAGGCCCGGAGGCTTCAGACGGAATACCTGGCCGAAGCTGGGCTTCGCCGCGCCCAGGCTCGGCTGGCAAACGATCCCAAATACTCCGGCGAAACCTGGACGATCCCGGCCTCGGAGTTGGGTTTCCTGGCAGCGGGCAACTCATCCGAGGCCGCCCTCGCATCATCCCAGTTCGACGCGATCGTCACGATTTCCCTGGAACCTTCCAAGGATGACCCGAAACGGCGAGAGGTTCGGGTCCAGGCCGATTATCCACGAGACCCCCAACTGCGATCGCGGCAATCTCGCCACATCGTGGTTGATGTTGAATCCCAACCGAACGCAGTGGGAGGATCAAACAAATGAAGAACCGAGAACGTTTTAGACCCCAGAATCCGCGTGGGTTCACCCTGATCGAGCTACTCGTCGTGATCGCGATCATCGCGGTGCTGATCGCGCTGCTCTTGCCGGCGGTACAGTCGGCGCGCGAGGCGGCCAGGCGTGCCCAGTGCATCGGGAGCATGGCGCAGATCGCCCTGTCGCTCCAGAATTACGAGTCGGCCTATGAAGCTTTTCCGCCGGGCGTGGTCGACGATTCCCCCCAGGTTCTCGATCAGCCCAAGGGGTATCACTTCGGTTGGCTCGCGAGAATCCTTCCTTATTACGAACGGAGGAATCTGTACAACCACTTCAATTTCAAGCAGGGGTTGTATCACACGGCGAACCACACCTGCCGGACATCGATGGTGGGGAGCTTTCTCTGCCCGAGTGACGGCTTCGCGATGGCCCGCGATCCGGATCAAATCGCCTCGTCGAGTTACGCCGGATGCCACAACGACGCCGAGGCTCCCATCGCCGCGAACAATCACGGAGTGTTCATTCTGAATCGGGCGATTCGCTACGAGGAAATCACGGACGGCAGCTCGCAGACGATCTTCTTCGGCGAGAAGCTTCTGGATGGGACCGGCCTGGGTTGGGCCTCGGGAACTCGCGCCACGCTGAGGAACATGGGCTGGGTCCTCAATTCCGCCAGCCGGTTTAACGGTGGGCAGCCGATCAGCACCGAAGAGGCTGATCAGGAGAATGGAATCGCCGATCCTTCGAGGCCGGCACCCAAGCCACAGCCGAAGACGTCACTCCCCGGCTCCCCGGCTTTCGTCGGCGGCTTTTCGAGCCGGCATCCCGGCGGGGCGAATTTCAGTCTCGGCGATGGCTCGGTCCGCTTCCTCAAGAACACGATGAGCGGACGGGTTCATCGGCTCCTGGCAAACCGGGCTGACGGTGACGTGCTCGACGATGACCAGTATTGATCGGCCTTGTGATCGATGGCGAGGAACAATCCGGGGTTGAACCGCATGTGGCAACCGTCAGGTCCGTGGCTTTCATTCCGAATCGAGAATCGAGGAGTCGAACGAATGGGGCGACGCCGGGCGTTCACCGTCATCGAGTTCCTCGCGGTCCTCGGGGTCATCGCGATCCTCTTGAGCCTCCTCCTCCCCTCGATCCACCTGGCGCGGCAACGGGCCCGCACCATCCAGTGTACGAACAACCTGAAGCAAATCGGGATGGCTCTCCTGAATTACGCGACGACCTACGAGACGTTGCCGCCCGGCTCGATGAATCCGCTGGCGGCTTTCGAGAATTCCAGGGAAGGAGACCCGGTCAGCTGGACGGTTCAAATCCTTCCTTATCTCGAACAGAACTACATCGCCAGGTCGTGGGACGATCAATCCGGGCCTCATGCTCCCTCGAACCGGACATTTTTGAATGTTCAGGTCAATACCTTTATGTGCCCGGGGGCCGAGCGAGTCTTCGCGGATCCGGCGACGCGGGGCTGGGGGCCGAGCACCTATGCCGGGTGCCACCACGATGTGGAAGCGCCGATCGGCGAGAGCAATCATGGCGTGCTGTATCGGAATAGCAGCGTGCGAGCGACCGATATCGGCGACGGGGTTTCCCAGACGATCTTCGTCGGCGAGGTCCCCTTGCCGAGCGCGCCGGGATGGGCATCGGGGACGCGATCCACATTGCGAAACACCGGTCATCCGATTAATGGCGTCGATCTGAATCTGCCCGGCGTTCTGGCGTTACCGAAGAAAGTGCCGATCGAGGGTCCGCTCTCTCTCCTGGAGCTCGAAAAGAGGATTCACGAAGGCTCGGCCTCGATCCCCGATACGTTCGTCGGCGGCTTCGGCAGCAACCACGCGGAGGGGGGGGCAAACTTCGCGTTCGGCGATGGCTCCGTGCGATTCTTGCACACCACGATCGATCTCCAGGTCTATCGACGATTGGGGAACCGGGACGATGGGGAGGTGATCGATGACGAAACCGCGTATTAAATCCGGTCGAGGTAACTCGACGGCCGGATTCACCCTGATCGAGCTCCTCTGCGTGGTCGCCGTGATCAGCATCCTGATCTCCCTGCTCCTGCCGGCGATCCAGTCGTCTCGCGAACAGGCCAGGCGGATGCAGTGCGTCAATAACCTGTATCAACTGAGCCTGGCGATCCACAACTACGCGGCGGCGCATCGCGTCTTTCCGCCCGGCTCCGTCGATGAGGCCGGACCGATCGACAATTTGCCGAGCGGCTATCGGATCGGCTGGTCGGTTCAGATCTTGCCATTCATGGAGCGGGGCAACCTCTGGAATCAATTCAACTTTCGACAGGGGGTTTTCGACGTCGCGAATCTCACCGCCGAGCGGCCGACTATCAACTCATTCCTCTGCCCGTCGGATGGGCGTGTCAATTCGCAGGGGATCGGCAATACCAACTACGCGGGGTGTCACCACGATGCGGAAACTCCCATCGATGACGACGACAATGGCGTCCTGTATCTGAACAGTAAAACCACCCTCGACGACGTGACGGACGGGCCGGCTTTCACGATCCTGGTCGGCGAGTTCCGGAGAAACAACCCGTCCTTGAGCTGGGCAATGGGCACGCGCGCGACGCTCCGCAATACAGGGCATCTGCCCAATTCGCTGGAAGCGGTCTACGAGCCTCCGCCCGTCGAGCTTGTCGACGATGAGGATATGCCCGAGATGTCTTCGGAGGAGACGCCGGAGACAAACGGGCCGGAAAAGGAGATGAACGGAACGGAAAATCCGCCAGGAATGAGCGGGGCGGGGGAGATGACCGTGGAGGGCGAAGAGGAATTATCCGACGAAGACGATCTCGCTCTCTGGTATGTCGGCGGTTTCAGCAGCGACCATCCGGGGGGGAGCAACTTCCTCTTCTGCGACGGTTCCGTTCGATTCATCAAGCAAAAGATCGAATTCAGCATCTTCAATGCCCTCGGCAATCGCGCCGATGGGTCGTTGATCGGGGACGATCAGTTCTGATGGGCCTTCAGGCATCCCACGATTTTGAATTTTCCTCCCGAATTGATGGATAGCGAGCAGGCCCTCCCCGCACTACTGTTGACAGGACCGAGCTGTCAACGTGGAAGGGGGATGGGCAATCATGCGGGCGGATTCCCGGCATCTGGCGTGCAACCTTCAAGGTCTGTTTGATTTCGGAACCTTGAGCGGTCTGTCCGACGGCGAATTGCTGGAACGCGCGGCGAGATCCGGGAGATCGGACGCGAGGCTCGCGGAGGCGGCCTTCGAAGTCCTCGTCATGCGTCACGGACCGATGGTCCTCCGGGTTTGCGGCCTGCATTTGAGTCAGTCGAGCGATATCGACGATGCCTTCCAGGCCACGTTCCTGGTACTGGCTCACCGTCGGGCATCGATTCGTCGGCCGGATTCCGTCGCAAGCTGGTTGTTCGGCGTGGCGAATCGGGTGGCGGCGCGCGCCCGGGTCGACGCGGTGCGCAGGGGCCAGTTCGAAAAATCCTCGATCCGGATCAACGGCGTAGAATCCGCTCAATCCTTGTCATCCGAGGATGCAATCGAGCGAGGCGAGATCAACTCCCTGGTTCGGGAAGAAGTCCGTCGCCTCCCGGATCGCTACCGGGAAATCATCGTCCTCTGCTTCTGGGAAGGGCTGACTCAGGAAGAGGCGGCCACGCGACTCGGCTACCCGATCGGGACTGTCCGCAGTCGATCGGCCCGAGCCCGCGACCTGCTCCGGACCCGCCTCTCCCGCCGGGGCCTGTCCCCAAATTCCATGGCCCTCACGGGAATTATCCTGGCGGAAGATCCCGCAATGACGTTGGGCGTGGTTTCCAAACTTTCGAGTTCGCTCGTGCTCTCAACCGTGCGAACTTGCGCCGCCGTCGCATCGGGGTTGCCGATCCGCAAGGCCGCCTCGGGAGGCATTCTCATTCTTGCGGAATCCATCATTCGGAGTGTGACGATGATCAAGATCAAGCTGGTGATGCTCACGTCGGCGATGGTTGGCCTCGGGTTCCTGGCGTCCGGCCACGGTGGGCAGGAAACGGGAAAGCCGGAGAGTCAGGCTCAAAACGAAGCCAGCTTATTCGAACTTCCGAAGTCGGAAAGCGAGGCTCGACGCGGAGCAAGCCCGTTTGACGTCAGACCCAAGCCGGCACCGCCCGAGCAGGTTTCAGACGCATCAAAAGCCGTTGAATCTCAAGAACGCAGTGATTTCAGTCCGAAACGTACGGCGAAGTCGAAAGAGGCTGCAGCCGCTTCCAGGAAGGATGAATCATCTCGGGAGCGTCCCGATCTCAAGGCGAGGCGGGTGACCCGCGAGGAGTTGGCGGACACATCAAAGACACCGGGCGGGAGCAAGTCCGACTACATCATCGAAGCCCCCGACTTGATCGTGGTTGAGGTCCTGGACGCGTTGCCCGGCCGTCCGATTACCGGGGAACGGCTTGTTCGTCCCGATGGCAAAATTTCGCTCGGATTCTACGGCGAAGTTTATGTCGAGGGTCTCACGATTGTGGAAGCCAAGGAGAAGGTCATCAAACTATTGCAGAAGTTCCTCGATGACGAGATCCTTGGACTCAAGGCTGAGGGGCCTGACGGCAAGGTAATCGCCCTCGATCCCAAGGAGAGTGACCGTGTCTTCGTGGACGTTGCAGGCTACAACAGCAAGTTTTACTACTTGCAAGGAGAGCTGGCCGCGCCAGGCCGTTATCACATTACAGGAAATGAGACCGTTCTCGACGCCATCAGCCTCGGTGGAGGGCTCACACACATGGCGAATCGAATGGAAGCCACCCTCTATCGGAAGCCCGTCAACGGGAAGCCGCCGGAGAAATTGAGTGTAAATCTCGAAGAAGTTTTGATGGGGAGTGACCTGAGTACGAACTATCAAATCCATGCAGGCGATCGGTTGGTGATCCGTACCAATCCCTCATTATTGAACACGGCCAGTAATCAACAGGCCAATCATCCAGATTCTGCAACCCAATCGGATCATGCCAAGAGTCGCATACCTGAGACCCTCAGCGAGACCATCCGGAATCTCGATCAGCGAGTCAGAGAACTGGATCAACAGCTCAAGTTACTCGACCGCAAGCTCGATCGAATCCTCGAACGGAAAGTGCGATAACCTTATTCATCCGGCCATAACCGGAACCGTGCTCTGCCGTTTCGCGCTTCAAGTGATTTTTATATTATTCGCCCTATTCGTTCCTTGAAGCTTGTGAAAGTTCTCCTTACCTTAATCGGATCTGAAGGATGGCAATCGCCCTCCTCGTCCGAGGGGGTTTGGTGATCGCGAGGGCAGGGGATGAGTCGAGTACGATCAATACCGCGTAAGATTCTTCGGCTCGGCACGATTCTGATTGGGCTTCTCGGATGCACGGGCTGGCCGGCGATACCCGGCCCCGCTTTGGGAGCCGAGCGAAGCCCCGATCGTACCCTCTTCCTGTTCGTGGATTGGTTTCACGTCAAGAAGGGAGACCTGGCCGTCACGCTCGATCCGGAGCAGATCACCCCCGAAGGGCGTAAACTTCTTGAAATGTATGCGAAGGAGCATGGCAAGAAGTTCGAGGAAGGAGTCCACGGATTTCGGGCGGTCGATATCCCCTCGGGGGTTCGGATCACTCCGGAGGTCGCCACTCGATCCGCACCCTGGCTTCTCGCCGATCGGCCATGGGAGGCAGAGGTTTCGAGTCCCACGGTCATACGAGAGGGGGACCGATTCCGCTGCTGGTATAGCGCATTACTCCGCGACAAGAAGGTGGAAGTGACCACCGACCAGGGGCGCGTGATGGAGCTTACCGGCAGCGCCCTCGCCTATGCGGAAAGCCGCGACGGCCTGAGTTGGACGAAGCCGTCGCTGGATGTCATGCCGATGAAAGAGGCTCCGCGAAACAATCTCGTCAGCTCGCTTTGTAACGGAGGTTCGATCTTCGTCGATGAGCATGGACCCGCCTCGGAGCGGTACAAGTCGTTTCAATTTGACGAAATCCCCAACGATGAGGCGGCGAAAGGGAAATCCACCGGGAAGCGATACGGGCTTTATGGAGTCAGCTCGCCGGATGGTTATCATTGGACCAGGAATGACAAGCCGCTCATTCGCTATTTCAGCGATACCTGCAACGTGGCCGCCTGGG
>CALKTZ010000465.1 GCA_937997355.1 uncultured Planctomycetales bacterium
GGTTGTCGTCCTTGAACACGGCGGGATGCCCGGCATCAACATTGAGCGGACCGCGCGGGCCGCTCGCCAGGACGATGTTGTTCTCCTTGGAGCCACGAAACTCGACAAGGCCGAGCCTGGGTTTCCTCCAGTGGATGCCGTCGTCGCTCTCGGCATAGCAGCAGTAGAGGGGGTGGGTCTCGGTATTCACCTTGCCCGGCGAGACCGCGAGGTGCCACGCCTTG
This sequence comes from uncultured Planctomycetales bacterium, assembly GCA_937997355.1. Lineage (GTDB taxonomy): Bacteria > Planctomycetota > Planctomycetia > Isosphaerales > Isosphaeraceae > CALKTZ01. The sequence continues at coordinate 225 of CALKTZ010000465.1, forward strand.
TAATACATCCGGTACAGCTTGCCATCCTGGAAGATGCTGTGATATCCGCTCCCGCTCCCTTCCCAGGGCTGATCATGTTCGAGCACGATCTCGCGGGGTTGGGGATGATGAATCCGGCGATCTGCCTGCCCGGTCAGATGATCGATCAAGAAATCGTCGATGAAAAGTTCCCGTCGAGAGCCGATCCGGATGGGCTCGCCGGCTCCTCCCTCGCGTGCGATCGCGGGTCCGTTCAGGATGCCTTCGGCCAGGGATAAGCCGAGGCCGGCGCCGGCGGACTGGCGGAAGAATTGCCGACGCGTTCGCGACCAATCATCGGGGAGTGGCATGACTTCGAACTCCTTGTGTCCTTGGTAGGCGCGGAGGCAAGCGAGACGCTCAGGCGGGTTGTTGCACGGACTCGGACTCTTCGGCCTTCAAGGTAGACCAGGTCAGATTGTCGATCTGCTCAAAAGCCGGAGGAGGTTCGAGAAGACTGACGAGTGAACCCGTCGCGATCGTGACGAGGCAACCAATCATCGCATACCAGAGAAACGAGACCTGGGTCGCGAAGCAAATCGGCAAGAGAACCGCAACCCCGGCGCCCCAGCCGAACAAGGCGCCGCGGGCGGTGGCACGTGGGACCAAGATACCGAGGAGGAAGAGGCCGAGCAACGGACCGCCAACCAAGCTGATGATGGAGTTGCTCGCTTCCAGGAGAGTGCCGAGCCGTTTGACGAAGAAGGCCAGCAGCACGACGAGCAAACCATAGATGATGGTGAGACGGCGGGCGAGCCGGAGCTGCGTCTGGTCCGAGAGATCGGGGTTCTTCCAGAGCCGTTGATAGAAGTCGATGAGCGAAGCCGACGTGAGCGAATTGATCCCGGCGGAGATCGTGGACATGCTGGCCGCATAGATCGCAGCGATGAACAGGCCGGGGAATCCGCTGGGGAGCTCGGTCACGACGAAATACGGAAGGATCTGATCGGGACGGCTGATTTTGCCCGCCGCGAGGGGATCGCCGTGGACCTGGTAATAGGCGTAGAGGACGACCCCCGTCCCGTAAAAAACCGCGGTTACCGGCAGCACCAGCCAGAGCTTGAGCCAGAGCCCGCGCTGGGCTTCCTTCAAGCTCTTCGCGGTCAGGTAGCGTTGGACCGAAACCTGATCGGTCGCCATTTGCACGAGGTGCATGAACGCCGAGCCGAGGAGCAGCCCCCAGAGGGTGACGCGGACCGTCGGGTCAAAGCTCGTGCTGAGGTCCAATCGTCCCCCATCGCGCGCGATCGATGCAACGCCGCTGATTCCTCCGGGAATGCGAGAGATTGCGGAGATTGCGATCAGGAGTTGGCCGCCGAACAGCACGCCAAGTTGCATCACGTCGGTCCAGATCACCGCCTTCATGCCCCCGAGGGTCGTGTAGAAGGTGGTCAGCAGGCCGGTGCAAATGATGGTGAACCAGAGGGGGAGCCCCGTCGCCTGCTCCAACGCCAGGGCCGGCGCGTAGGTCGCCAGCGCCAGCCACAACAGGACGCGGATGATGAACGACCCCGACGCGAGCGTTCGCACCTGGACCGAGAATCGTTCCTCCAGATACTGGTAGGCGGTGAAGAACCGGGAGTGATAGAAGAATGGCAGGAACAGGAGTGTGGTTACCGGCGTGGCGACGAAGAATCCGATATTGACCAGATAGAAGGCCAGGCCGTTCGAATAGCCCTCGCTCGGCGAGGCCAGGAAGCTGATCCCGGAGAAAAGCGCTGCCAGGATCGTCATCGCAATGACGATCCTCCCCATGCTCCGCCCCGCCAGGAAGTATTCCCCCAAATCATCCTGTTCGTTGGTGAAGAGGAGCCCGATCGCCGTGGTCGCGAGCAAATAGATGACGAAAACGCTGATGTCGAGCCAGGTAAAATGGAGCATGGGGCTGAGGCTCACAGAATGAAGTGGAAACTCGTAGCGATCACTCTTCGAGCGCATCTCGGAGCATCAGGCCACCATCCACGACGAGGGTCGTCCCGGTGATGTAATCTGCATCCGACGAGACGAGAAAAGCGGCGGCGCGGCCGATGTCGGCGGGAGTCCCCATCCGTCCCCAGGGGAGCCGAGGGCCGACTTCCGCGATGAAATCGTCGCCGAACGTGAGATGCTCGCCGGGCGTGTCGATCCAGCCGGGTTCGATCGCGTTGACGTTGATTCGATACTTGAGCAATTCGGCGGCGATTGTTTTCGCCATGTGGTTGACCCCGGCCTTGGCGGCGTTATACGCCACGCTCCGCGCGAATGGGCGTTGCGCATGAATGCTCGAAATGAAGAGGATCTTCCCCCCTTCGCCCCGCTCGACCATGTGCCGCGCGACCGCCTGGCTCATCGAGAAGCCGCCGGTCAGGGTCCCTTGCAACACTTTCTGGAACACCTCGGGGTCATATTTCAGAAAGTCTTCCCTCCGCGAGTAGGCCGGGTTGCTCACCAGGATGTCGATTCGTCCCAGGGCCGCGATTGCCCGTTTCACGACATCGCCGCACGAGGCATGCTCGAAGGCATCCCCGGCCACGAGCACGGCCTGCCTGCCGAGGGCCTGAATTTCCGCCGCGACGGCGCGGGCTTCCGCCGTATCTTCCCGGTCGTTGAGTGCGATGTCGGCCCCGGCGCGGGCCAGTTCCAAGGCGCAGCCGCGCCCAATACCTCGGGCCCCGCCGGTCACGAGTGCTTTCTTCCCGATCAACTTCATCGTTCTTCACCTTCCGTCAATCAATCACCAGGCCGTCCAACCGCCGTCGATCACCAGATTCTGCCCCGTCATGAAGCTGCTCGCTTCACTTGCCAGGAAAACCACCGCCCCTTTCAACTCCCAGGGTTTTCCCATCCGTTTCATAGGAAGCCTGGTCTTCAATCGCTCGACCATCTCGGCGGGAGCACGATCCGAGGGAAACGGTCCGGGGCTCAGGCAGTTGACCCGCACGCTGTCCCCGGCCCAGTAAGCCGCGAGATGTCGAGTCATCTGGATGATCCCTCCTTTAAGGGTGTGATAAGCGACCGGGCTGGCGGGACACACATTTTCATAGGCATCCGGATACGAACCGACCAGGCCGTACATCGACCCGAGAAAGACGATGCTTCCGGAAGCCTGGCGGGAGACCAGATGATCGCGGAGCAGCCGCGCAAGCAAGAAATAGCCGGTCGCGTTGGTGAGATGCCGATTGAACTGCTCGGCGCTCACGGTCGACCAGTCGGCCGGTTCTGCTTCGTGGCCGTTGTTGATCAAAATGTCAACCTGCCCGGTTCGATCGAGGGCCCTGGCGAACGCCTCGTCGAGTTGGTCATGCTTCATGTGATCCAGAGGAAGCCCGACATGCCTTGCTCCATTCGGACCCGGCAACGAGGCAGCAAACGACTCCGCCTTGAGAGCATCGCGACTCGTCAGGATGACGGTCGCCCCCGCCTCCGCCAAGGCCCAGGCCATCGGCTCACCGAGGTGGCCGGTCCCCCCCGTAATGAGCGCAACCTTACCCGTCAAATCGAAGAGATTCCGGATG
>CALKTZ010000466.1 GCA_937997355.1 uncultured Planctomycetales bacterium
GCGCGGGCGATCCACGCCGCCGATACCAGCCGGACCGGCCCCTACATCGCCGTGAACTGCGCCGTCCTGAACGACTCGCTCCTCGAAACCGAGCTCTTCGGCCACGAGAAAGGGGCCTTCACCGGGGCCGAGCGGCGCAAGATCGGCCGCTTCGAGCTCGCCGACGGCGGCACGCTCCTGCTCGACGAGATCGGCGACATGCCCCTGATCCTCCAGTCCAAGCTGCTCCGCGTGCTCCAGACCGGGGCCTTCGAACGCGTCGGCGGGTCGGAAACGATCGAGGTCAATGTCCGGATCGTCGCCGCGACCAACAAGCGGCTCGATGAGGAAGTCCGCGCCGGCCGGTTCCGGTCCGACCTGTACTATCGCTTGAACGTGATCCGGATCGAGCTCCCACCCTTGCGCGAACGGGTCGAGGATATCCCGCTGTTGGCCACCCACTTCCTGGAGATGCAATCGCCGAGGAGTGCGAGCCCGGTCCGGGAGATCCACTCCGAGGCGATGCAAGCCCTGCTCCAACATACCTGGCCGGGCAATGTCCGCGAGCTTCAGAACGCGATCAGCGCCGCCATCGCCATGGCCGAGGGGACCGTCATCCGGCGCGAGGACCTGCCCGAGACCGTCGCGCCGAGGGCGTTGAAGACGGCCCACTCCGGTTCACTGATCGACATCTCCCGCCCCCTGCACGACCTGACCGACGACCTGATCGGCCGGGTCGAGCGCGCGTATTTCGTCCGGCTGCTCAGCCAGTTCCAGGGGAACGTCGCCCGGACGGCCCGGCACTGCGGCCTCTCGCGGCGGAGCGTGACCCAGAAGCTGCAAAAGTACGAGATCGACCGTCGCCAGTTCAAGAAGCCCAGGCCCTTCGCGCAGCGGAACGGGGGGCTCGACCGTTTCGACGACGCCGACGATTACCCGATGCCGCCGGAACCCCCATCCCCCTTCCCGCTGAACCTCAAGGAAGAATCACATCCTTGAACTCGGCCTCGACGGGGATCGTGATGACCTTGCTGGGGGTCTCGTAAACAAGCTGATAGTCCGCCGGCTTGCCCGGGGCGTCGACGAAGACATATTCGAAGCCCATCTTCCCCTCGTTGGCGTTGGTATTCGAAAACCCGCCATTGTGTTCAAATTTTGAACCGTCCGCCTTCTGGAGCCAGAGCCGGTTGTTGAAGAGCCCCTGGCGATAGCTCTCGAAGACGGGGCCTTCCCCGGCGTAGATCAGCTCCACGTTGACCTTCCAGGCGTTCTCCTCCACCTCCGTGCCGTTGAGGACCACCTTGACGTCCCCCTGCGATTGGGTGACCGATTCCTCGGCCAGGCTGGGGAAGCGGAACGTCTTCATGCCCGCCGGGACGGTCACCTCGGCCTTGAGCTTCAGCGAGCGGAGCGCCTTGGCCGCTCGATCGGGGGCGGCCAGGTTCAGGTTGATCTCGGCGGTCGGGCTCTCGGGCCTCAGCACCACCTCGGTCGATTCCTTGTCGATCTGCGGAGGGACCGGCTTCCCCTGGTCGTCGACGATCTCCAGTTCCTCGGCCTTGAGCGCGAGCAGCATCGGGCGCAGCCTCGGCTCCCAGGCCACGTCGAGCTGGACGGTCGCGGTCGACTGTCCCGAGAGATAATCGCGGAGCAGGCCGATCTGCTTGAGCGTCACCACGAACGGCCCGGTCGAGGCCCTGGGTGGGCTCGTCTTCATCATCCCTTCCATCAGGCCGATCGTCCCATCCCCCGTGGACAGGTTGGTGGTGAGTCCCGCCTTCTTCGTGATGGCGTCGAGCGCATCGAAGAAGGTGGCGTCTCGCAGGTCCAGGTCGAGCGCGGGATTGGTCGTGCCGGTCCCCTCCGGATCGCGCAGGTCGCTGATCGGGTTATTCGTCTGCTTCTGGAGCTGCTGGATCGCCTCGGAGAGCCGAATCCCCTTCCCGGCGATCGTCACCCGGCTGGCCTTGATATCGATCGCCTCATCCTGCTTGCCGATCGCGCCTCGGATCTCGCCAAGTCGACGGGCCGTCTCCGGCTTCGCGGAGTTCACCTTCTCCGGCAGCAGGGGCAGGATCTTGCTCCCGAGCTTGATCAGGCTCGCCTGCGCGGCATCCCGCGTTTCCGCCTTCGGCGATTCCAGGCGATCCACCAGCTGGAGCACGCGATCGCGCAGGGCGGCGTCGGCTTCCTGGGCCTGGACCTTCCAGGCCAAAGGCAAGATCCCAAGGGCCAGCCCCAGAACCCAACCCGCCCAGACCAGAACACGGAACCTCGCCTGGTGTCTCATTGTTCGCCTCGTTCGTTGGTGTTGGCGCACTAGCCGACCAGCCAATTTCCATTCTCCATGACGACCCGGCCATCGGCCGTGATCCGCCCATCGGTGCGGGTGTCGACGATCAGGTCCCAGTGCAGGGCCGACTGATTGCCCCCCCCTGTTTCGGGATAACTCTGCCCGAGCGCCAGATGGATCGTCCCGCCGATCTTCTCGTCGTAGAGGATGGTCCCGGTGAACCGGTCGATCCCCCGGTTCAGGCCGAGCCCCAATTCGCCGAACCGCCGAGCCCCGTTGTCGAGATCGAGCATCGCCGTCAGGTATTCCTGCCCCTCGTCGGCATGGGCGGTAACGACCCACCCTTCCTTCAACTCAAGCTCGATACCGACCAGTTCGTGCCCGTCCCGGCAGACCGGGAACCCGCAGCGGATTCGGCCGTGCGCCGAGTCCTCGACCGGGCCGGTAAAAATCTCTCCCGAGGGCATGTTGCGCTTGCCGTCGGAATTGATCCAGCGCCGGCCGTCCACCGAGAGCGTGATGTCGGTGTTGTCCGCCTCGATGCGAACCGTCTTGACCCGGGTCATGTATTCGACGAGCCCGGCCTGGCGTTTCCCTAATTCCTTCCAGGCTTCGACCGGATCGGGGCGATCGAGGAACATCGCCGAGGCGACGAACGCCTCGTATTCGGCCAGGCTCATCCGCGCGTTCGCCGCGTAGGCGCTCGTCGGATACTGCGTCAGCACCCATCGCTTCTTACCGGCCACGCGCCGGATCGAATCGCGCGATCGGTTGAACATGGCCTGTCGCCTGGGATCGATCCGCGCCATCGATCGCGTGTCGCTCTCGGCCGAGATTCGCATCCGGGCGTCGATCTGCTCCGCCTCGTAGAGCCCGATCGGGAACTCGCGCTCGAGTTGGCTCGGCGAGGCGTGTTCCAGGAAGTATTCGTGGAGCCCCGGCAAATCGAGCCGCACCAGCGGGTTGGCCTGGCGGTCGACGATCGCCCGGTAGCAGGCTTCGACGAGCGGGCGCGCTTCAATCTCCGAACCGATCAGGACCGTCTGCCCCGGCCGCACCTCCAGGCAGTAATCCACCAGCAAATCCGCCCAACGCCCCACCTGCTCGTTCGTCACGGTTCCGCTCCCTCGGACGATCGAAGACATTTGTCAAAGAGGACTTCCATCAGCTTAATCCAGTCCGCCCGACGCCGCAACGCGGCAGCCGGTTCCTCCGGCCAGGCGACGATCTTGTTTTTTTATGCTATGTTGCCTGAATTTTCCATTTTATCGACCCAGGTCCCTTATGTTGTGTCATATTAAAGTTGGAGACATCCTTACTTTGACGATCATGCAGGGAGATCCCCCATGGCGACCGAGAAGCAGACCGAAGCCAACCGGATCAATGCGCAACGCAGCACCGGACCGAAAACGGCCGAGGGGAAGGCGAGAGTCCGGCTCAATGCCCTCAGGCATGGACTCAGGG
>CALKTZ010000467.1 GCA_937997355.1 uncultured Planctomycetales bacterium
GCGACCAGTCCGGAAGGCCGAATCCCGCCGAGCCGCGGAGATTCCCCGCGCATCGAGAGGTGCCGAAGGGCGATCCGCTGACGCCGATACTCTCAGCGGGTTACGAACTCGACCCGCGACGATCGCCGAAAAACGTATTGATTCCGGCATCGATCCGTTCAACAATCACGCGAAGGGAATCGATTCGGGCATGTCATCTCGACGGCCAAGCTATTGTGGCCGATTTCTCCTCATTGGGTCCGGTGCTGCCGGATTGGTTCGCAATCGATCGAACCAACTCTCACCCCGGGGGCGTTGATGGATGGATCATTCGCCTGCCCGGAATGCGGAAACACGGTCGAGGTCCAGGGGCTGACTCCGGGGAGGCAGACCCGCTGCGGATTCTGCAACCGGCTCGTGGAAGTTCCGTTCATTCCCAGGGCCATCGATCCGAGCTGGCGCCGTGCTCGCTTCCGCCGCTCCCGCTGGGCTCTCGCGGCCTGGTCGGCCCTTGGCCTCGCGTTCCTGGCGGTGACGATCGCGGGGGTGTCGCGCCTCCTGATCCATCGAAGTCGGAATGAGCGGCTCCTCGCCGTCGATCGGCTTCGACAATCGGCGACGCAACAGCGAGACTCCGCGGCGTATGGATCGGCCCTCGTCGATCTCGATTCGGCCATCGAACTCCTGAAATCGATGAGGCCGGATGAGTATGGACCTCGGTTGGAGGAGCTGAAACGGCTGCGAGGCGAGACGGCCCGGCAGGATGCGGAGAAGATCCTGCGCGGCCTGACCGGTCGACAGGTTTCCGGCCATTCGTCGGGGGAATGGTTGAACCTCCGGGCTCGCATCGCCAAGGATGCCGACCTGGCGGGCATCAAGAAGGAATTCGAGTCGAGATTCCAGTCCCATCTCCTCGCGAGTGTCGATGCCGACTATCGAGCCGCGCGAGCCTCGTTCGATTCGGGTCGTTTCGCGGAGAGCCTCGATACCTGCCTTCGACTCGACCACGAGCTCAAGCATTTGCTCCCCGACGTGCGGGAGAAGTGGCGAGGCCGCGTCGAGGAATTGGTCGAAGCGATCGTTCAATCCGCCGGGGTGGTCGTCACCGCGTCCGATCGCGAAGCCCTCGCCGGCCCGAACCACAAGACCTATACCCCGAAACTGGCGGAGGAGGCGACGAAGGCACTGCGAGATCGGGGGTATCTTCCGCCTCCGAGTGGCGTCGCCTGGAGTTCCGCGTGGTCGCGGTCCCCATTCCATCTGGATTTGCAGGTGGTCGAGCGTCGGGAAGGGAACTATCAGGCCTCGCATAATCGGCTTGCCCGAATCGAGGTGCACCTGATCCTCGAACACCGAGGCTCGCTCCTCTGGGAAGCGACCTCGACCGTCCGAAGCGCCGTGCCCCTGCCGAAGATCCCCGCGTCATTCTCCAATCGATTGGCGATCGGACCGGCCCGGATCGACGAATTCGAAGCACTCCTCTACGAAAACGCCCGATCTCGGATCGATGGGCAGACGGCCATCGTCCTGAAGGAGATCCCCCCCTGCCCGGCCAGGTCCGGTGCCCTCCAGACGTCGAGCTGAATCTTACGACCTGGCCGGTATGAAGTTTTTGACGAAATGACATACGCGATGTACGATGTTGATTCGACCACGTATTCGATGCGGGGCGCGTCCGGGCTCATCGATTCACGACCCGATTTGAGTATCCTCCATGCACATCCCAGAGGCGATCCTCGATCCCAAGGTGTCGGCGGCGACGGCTCTCGTGGGGGCCGCGGGGCTCGGCATCGGGCTGAGGAAGCTGGAGAGCCAGTTCGGAGAGCGGACCACGGTCCTCATGGGGACGATGGCGGCCTTCGTCTTCGCGGCGCAGATGGTAAACTTTCCCGTCGCCCCCGCGGTTTCCGGCCACCTGCTCGGCGGGGTCCTGTCCGCCGTGATGCTGGGCCCCTGGGCGGGGGCCGTGGTCATCGGCGCGGTCCTGATCGTCCAATGCTTCCTCTTCGGCGACGGGGGATTGACGGCCCTCG
>CALKTZ010000468.1 GCA_937997355.1 uncultured Planctomycetales bacterium
TCAATCCTGGGGCGATTTGATTCAGGCGGCGTTCAGGGTCTTCGCCGGCTGAGTCGACGTCGATGATGAAAGGGTCGAGGCCGGTTCCTCCGCCGAGGTTGAAGGGGATTCCGCCGCATCGGCCTGAATTTCAAAGGCCCCTTCGTGCGCGGCGGCTTCCGGTGCGGCCCGATGCCGCAGCAGGTGCTCCTGGACGGCCGCCATGCAGACTTTCCCCTCGGGAATCCGCGCGGCGAACCGATCCGCCAGCCGGGGCAATTCCTGGTCGCCGAGGCCGCAGCCTCGATAGAACCAGAGGAAGAGACGGCGGGCCTGTTCGGGGGTCGCGTTGGCCAGCTCGATCCGGCGGTCGATCCGACCGGGGCGGATCAGGGCGGGGTCGAGCCGCTCGGGATGATTGGTCGTCAAGAACAGGATACGCCCCTCCCGCGAGCTGACTCCGTCGAGCGCGTTGAGCAGGCCGCTCAAGGTCACCCCGGTCTGTTCGTTGGTGGAGCGTTCGCTCTTGAACACGCAGTCGACATCCTCGATCAGGACCAGGGTGGCCGGCGGGACCGAGTCGACCATCGATCGCAGGCCGTCGTCGTTGAGCCCTCGGGTGCTCAGGTTGAGGACGCAGACGGAGAGGTTCTGCGAGGCGGCGGCGGCCAAAACCAGGGTCGTCTTGCCGTTGCCCGGGGGGCCGTGCAGCAAGTAACCGCGGCGGTACGGGACCCCCCGCTCGACGTACCAGCTCCGGGATCGCGAGAACGCCCGGAGATCGGCGAGGATGTCTTCGAGCACGCCGTCGGCCAGGACGAGCGATTCCAGGGGGCGTTTGGGCTGCCAAGAGGTGGGCTCCCAGCCGTCGTAGCGCGAGGTCAGGATGCTCACCCCGGGGGAGCGCGGACTGGCCAGTTCCCGGGTCTCGTCGAGGAGCTGTTCGATCAGGGCGCGGGTCCCGCCGAAGAGCTTGATCGTCAGCGTCTCCTGGAACGATTTGCCGTTGCCGATGTTCTGGAGTTCCCGGCGATATCGATAGAGGATCAGGAGCCGCCCCCGATAGAGCATCACGTGGGTACCGGGGGCAGGCGAGAGCAGGAACTTCACGCGACAGGCCGTTTCGCTCGGCCCTGCCTCGTCGGGGTCGAAGACGATCGCGCCGTCCTCGGGTTCGGCCGATTCCCCCATCCCCGAGGCCGAGCCCGCCTCGGCGCGCACCCAGGTCGTCGCCAGGCTCAAATCCCGGGCTCGCCGGGCATAGGGCTGTTTCGCCAGCCAAACTTGCAGCCAGCGGAAGGCCGGGTCGAGATCCTGAATCTCGACGGTGATCGACAGCCGGCGATCGAGGAAGCCCAGGATCTGGCCCGGCAATTTGCGCAGGAACGCCACCGCCGAGCCGATCAGCATCAGCGAGAGCCCGCCCGAAAAGAACGCATTATGGCTCAACTGCTCAAGCAAGGAGTTCATCATCTCAGGAAGCACCTCGGACGCGAGGAACGGCATCCGCAAGGGAGCGTTCACGAGCGAGGGCTGGTCTTTCCCTCCAAACTCGCCATGAGCAGTCACGCACGGCCGCCACCAGGTTCGCGTGCGTACGAGGTCCCAGAGGGATTCGATGGGAATTGGGGTCTTGTTCGGCCAATTCCGGAAAATCTTCGACCCCGACCCCGGATGGTGGGACGGCCGCCCTCGCCTCGGTAAACTCGTCGCTGGATGGAACATCCTCTCCCGGTGAAACCTGGCCCAGGACCCGAACCATGCCGAAGCCCTCGCCAATCGTCGGACCGCATCGCCCTTGCCTTTTCTGGATTGCCGCCGTTGCCGGAATCCTCGGGCTGGTGTGTCTCCCATCCTCGGGGCGGTCGGAGGAGGCCCCCCCCAGGTTCCTCGACCTGTCGCTGCTGATCGCCCCCGATTACCCCTCCGGCTGGCCGACGTTCCCCCAGTTTCAGATCAACCCGAACCTCCGGATCGGCCCGGCGAGTGCCTATAACACGGATATCATCACCCTGGAAGGGAACACGGGGACCCAGCTCGACGTCCCGGCGCACTCGGTGGCCCCGCCGAATTCCGGATTGAAGAACGCCGGCGCTTACGGCCGGATGACGATCGACAAGGCGCCGATCGAGCAGCATGTCGGCGAGGCCTGCGTGATCGACTGCCGCGATCTGCTCGACAAGGCCCCCAACGGCCGCAGCCCCCTCATCACCAGGGAGCATGTCATGGCCTGGGAGAAGGCCCATCGGCCGCTCGGCCCCGGCGACGTCGTCCTGTTCCATAGCGGCTATACCGACCGCCACTACAAGCCGTTGCCGGTGGGTCGACGGTTCGCCGCCGATCCGGTGGAAGGCAAGGCCCCGGCCTGGCCCGATCCCGATGTGCGCTGCATGGAATACCTGGCGAGCCGCCATGTGAAGACCCTGGGGACCGACAGCACCAGCATGGGGCCGCTCCCCGCCGAACTCGCCGAGCCGACCCATTTCGCGGGGCTGGCGGTCGGAATGATCTGGACCGAGGCGGCGACCGGGCTCGGTGCGCTCCCCCCGACCGGGGCCTTCTACGGCATGATCGGACCCAAGCATGCCCGAGGGATCTACGGCGAGGGGCGGGCCTTCGCCGTCGTGGACCCGGTTCTGGCTCCCCGCCTGATCGCCTCGGCGCGGAGCAAGCAGGTCGCCGACCTCTCCGTGCTCCTGGACGACAACCTCCCCGTCACCTGGCCCGGCCAGGGGGTCGCCCGGCACCGCCATCCGTACATCACGGTCCGTTTCGGCAAGAACCCCAACACCAACACCCCGTTCGAGTTCCACCTGACCGACAGCCACGCCGGGACCCACCTCGTCCCGCCGAGTTATGCCCTCCCCGAGCCCGGTTTCGACAACGCCACTTATGCCCCCGAGGTGCGCGACTGGCTCCGAGAATATGAGCAGGCTTTCGGCCCTCGCGGGACCAGCGACGTCACCGCCGACCAGGTCCCGCTCGACCAGACCAGCGGCCGGGCGCGGGTGATCGATGTCCGTCGCAAGGCGGGTTTCACCGACAAATCCCATTGGCCGGCTTCTCCCGCAATCACCCCGGTCGACATCGAGGCCGAGGAGGCCGCCCACGGCCCGATTCGCCCCGGCGACGTCGTGATCTTCCGGACGGACTGGAGCGATCGGTACTACAAGCCCCTCCCGGCCGGCGAAGCCTGCATGCTCGACCCGCTCAACGGCAATCGCGAAGGCTGGCCCGCCCCGAACCCGGCCGCCATCGCCCTGCTGGCCACCCGGGGGGTTCGTTGCCTGGCGACGGATGCCCCCACGATCGGCGGCGTCGACCCGAAGAATGCACTCATGACCTACTGGACGCTCGGATGCCGGGGCATGGTGGCGGTGGAGTACCTGACGGAATTGTCCTCCCTGCCGGCCGACAAGGAGGTGTACTTCCTCTTCGCCGGGGTCAAGATCCGAGGTGCCCACGGCGCCCC
>CALKTZ010000469.1 GCA_937997355.1 uncultured Planctomycetales bacterium
TACTAGGAGGAAAGTGTCCTGAAGGACGTCCTCGGCCAGCGCCGCGTCGCCGAGGTAGCGGGAGAGGCAATGGTATAGTTGGCCGCTGTAGCGGCGGAAGAGTTCGGCAAGGTCCTCGGGCCGTCGCTCATCCCGGTAGCGACTGAGCAGATTCTCGTCGCTCGCAGACACGACCTCTTCGGTCTTGTCGGGGTTTGGCAATTCGGCTCGCCGTGAGGTCTCTTGTCGCGGCACGGCAATAGTGGCTCTTGGCAGCAGCGCGGACTCGTTCTTGATTCGATCTGTTCGGGCCGGTGAGCTAAGCGTTGCGATTTGCGACATGGGGCCACCTCCAGAAGTCTGGGGCGGCAGCCGTTACCGCGACTGGTGATCCCGGGACGCGGGCGGTCCCGGGCCTCCGACCTTAGGAGGTGAGGGGGGCGCAAACGAAAGGCCCCGGCCGCGCGACTCTCTCCGCACGACGGGGCCACCGTAGCCTCGGGCGTCGCCCCTCGCGAGTAACGCCGAAATCAATGTAACGGCGGCACAAGCACGCGTCAACATGATAACGGTCTGAAATTTTCTTGACCTACTAGCGTCTTTGCCCGAGACCGATCGGCTCTCGCTGCTGTCGGCATCGTGCCTTTCCTCACTCCCCTCCGAATTGATGAAAGTGCAGTCTCCCGGACGACGACGGGTCCTCATCCACAGCGATTTCCTGCCCGCCGACGGTGCTTCGAATACCGAATACAGCCTCGCGCCGCAGAATGCAGGCGAGTTAATCAATAGTGATTAGCTGTCGATGACGATGGAGGCACCGGGGCCGGGACATTCGGTCGCGATGTTGAACCGGGCTTGAAGGACGCCACGGAGTCCCTCGCGAGCCTTGGGCTCGCCGTGGGTCAGGACGAATCTGGGGTGGGACGCCGCCAAATGCCCCGCCCAGTCAACCAGCTCGGTCTGTCCCGCGTGGGCAGAGAAGCCACCGAGCGTGTGTACGGAAGCCCTCACGACCACCTTCTCGCCGAAGATGCGGACATCTTTGGCCCCCTCGACGAGCCGGCGGCCCAGGGAACCTTGCGTCTGGAAGCCCACGATCATCACGGCGACGTTCCGCCGCCAGAGATTGTGCCGGAGATGATGGACGATACGACCGCCATCGCACATGCCCGCCCCTGCGATGATCACCCCCATTTCCCAACTCTCGCTCAGCGCCCTCGATTCGTCCGCGGTCTCGGTGAAGCGCAGGCTCGCGAGATCGCGGAGGAACTGCCCGCGGCGCACCAGCGTCCCCGCCTCCTCATCGAACAATTCTTGATGCTTCGAGTAGAGTTTGGTCGCTGCAACCGCCATCGGGCTATCGAGGTAGATCGGAAGCCCGGGAATTTGGCCTGCTCGAGCCATCTCGGCGAGCCGATACAGGATCTCCTGCGCGCGACCGATCGCGAAGGACGGGATGAGTACCTTTCGTCGCTCATGGATCGCCTGAGTGAGGATCTCGCGGAATTCCTTCAAGGTCTCCTCTCTGGAGCGATGGTCGCGGTCGCCGTAGGTGGACTCCAGGAAGACCAGGTCCGCGTGATCGAACGGCGTCGGGTCCCGGAGGATGGGAGAGCCCATGAGACCGAGATCGCCGGAGAAGATGATGACGCGTTGGCGACCTCCCTCGCTCACGGTCATCTCGACGCTGGCCGACCCGAGGATATGCCCGGCGTCGACAAGCCGGATTGCGATCCCGTCGGCGATCTCTCGCCGCTCCTCGTACCGCAACGGGACGAAGAGCGGGGCGAGGGCCTCGACATCGGCGGGGACGTAGAGCGGCGAGATCGGATCCTTTCCTGCGCGAAGCAGGCGGCGATTCTGCCTCGCGGCGTCGGATTCCTGAAGTCGGGCCGAATCTTCGAGGATGAGACGTGCGAAGTCGACAGTCGCAGGAGTCGCGTGGATCGGACCCCGGAACCCGCGCGACGGCAGCAACGGCAGCCGCCCGGTGTGATCCAAGTGAGCGTGGGTGACCACGACGGCATCCAGCGCCAGAGGCTCGACCAGGCCGAGATCCCGGTTGCGAGCTTCGGTCGCCCCGTGCCCTTGGAACATCCCGAAGTCGACGAGGACACGAGCGTTCGCTGTCTGGACAAGATATCCCGATCCGGTCACTTCCCCGGCGGCACCGCACAAAGAGACCTGCATCGTCGCTCCCATGGGGGTCATTCGATCGAGTCGGTCGTCAGGCGACATCATAACACGTCGGCCCGATGGAGAGCCCCCCCCAAGACATAACTTCAACCGCCACGAGCTGCTGCCATCCGCGCCCACCTGATGCCGATCTCGCTCCTGAGAATCGTCTTACCTGGACTGCGTAGCGATCGGCCGAATGCCCTACGGCCGCGGTCCTCTTCACCTCGGGGACGACCGGGGAGCCGAAGGGTATCGTCCTGTCGAATTGCAGCATCCTGTCCAACATCCGGCAGGTCGAGTTGCAACTCGAGCCACGGCCCGATGAGGTCATCCTGGGGGATTCCCGTTCTTCCACGCGATGGGCGACACCGTCAATCTCTGGGCGATGCTCTGCCTAGCCGGAAGGCGGCTTTCCGTTCGAGGCCCAGACTATCGGCGATCTGTGCCGTCGGCATGGCGTCACACTGATCTTCTCCACCCCAACCTTTATACGTCTCTATCTGAAGCGATGCGCTCGCGCGCGGTTCTCCGCAGAGCGCAAAGTCACCCTCGGGGCCGAGAAACTCAGCCCCGAACTGGCAGATGACATCCGTGTAAAGCTCGCCATCGAGCCCCTTGTGGGTTACGGCTGCACCGAGCTATCGCCGGTGGTCGCATTCAAAATCGACCACGACGTTCGCACGGCGGAAGGGCGAATCGTCGGAGGAAATCGTTTAGGCACCGCCGAACGTCCCCCCGGCACCCTTATCAAGACCCTGAGCCCGGAAACCGTCACCGAATTGCCGGCCGGGTCCGAGGGGATTATCTGTGTCAAGGGCCCTCAGCTGATGGTAGGCTATCTGGACAATCCGAAGGCGACGGCCGAAGCCCTGAAGGATGTTTGGTACATCACCGGCGACATCGGCCGACTCGACGATGACGGCTTCCTGATCCTCGGCGGGCGGCTCGCCAGGTTCTCCATGATCGGAGGAGAGATGGTGCCGGACGAGCGGATCGAGGAGGCCGTACGAAACGCAGCGGGGGTTGACGACCGGTCCATCGTCGTCACCGCAATTCCCGACCAGAGGCGCGGAGAACGCCTGGTCGTCCTCTATACCGACCTCGGTGGTAAATCTCCCGCCCGCGATATCTCCCTCATCTCGAACGCGGGCCATATGCCCAAGCTCTGGATTCCCGCCGACGACGACTACATCAAGGGCGAGGCAATCCCGAGGCTCGGCAATGGCAAGGTCGACCTCGGGCAGTTGTGTAAGATCGCCCAGGAGCGCATCATACCCGCGACCCGGTGACGGCGGAGCATTTAATGCTACTCCGTTAGCTGTTTGGGAGGCTCAGCCGAGCGGCAGAACGGGCAGTCGTGGCGGCAGATCGGGGCCAGCAACCTCTGGAGGGCGCGACGGATCGCCGGCACGGTGATCACCGGCCGCGGCTCCCCTTTTTTACCGGCCGGGCCGGTTTCGACTTCTCCCTCAGCCGCTCGAGCGCCAGGAATCCGTAGGCCAGCATCACCAGGCAGGCGTGGTGGTGGAATCCCCGCCACGATCTCCCCTCGAAGTGGTCCAGGCCCAGTTCCTCCTTCATCTGCTGATAGCCTTGCTCCACCGGCCAGCGGCTCCGCCACAGCCGGACCGCCTTGATCCGGGACGTGCCCGCCGGCAGGTTGCTGAAGGCGTACTTGATCTGGCCGTCGGCCTGCTCCTCGATCAGCAGCCAGATCGGATCGGCCCCGGCGCACTCGCCGGTCGCCCAGCCCCCGGCCGGCCAGGCCCGCAGCCAGGCGAAGCGGCCCCACATCGGGCCCTTGGTCCCTTCGCGCCACGTCACCTTGTGCCGGGCAGTCCGATCGGCCAGCTCCTTCAGGCTGGCCGGCCGCGGCGAGTCGTCGGTGAGGCGACGGCGCTTCTGCGGCCGGCCGCCGGTGGAGGCCTTCGGCTCGACCCATCGCGGCTCTTCGGTGAAGACGACCATCTCCTCGGTGACGCCGACGACGTAGTGCAGGCCCCGCTCGGCCAGGCCGTCGCGGAACGGCCCGGAGACCCCGTAACCCGAGTCGGCGACCACGACGCCGCCCGGCAAGCCCTCGGCCCGGGCCTGGTCGAGCAACTCCAGGGCGATCTGCCCCTTGCTCAGCGGTCGCCGCTCGCCCTCGGGCACCCGCGCCTTGTCGAGCCGTTCCGGGTCGCCCAGCCAGGAGTCGGGCAGGTACAGCCGCATCGAGAGGGGGTAGTGCCCTTCCGGAGCCACGTAGTGGACCGAGACGGCGCACTGGCAGTTGGCCTTCTTGCCCAGGGCGCCGCAATACTGCCGCTGCACTCCGACGGAGTGGCTGCCCTGCTTGGGGAACGTCGTGTCGTCGATGACGAAGATCCCCGCCTCATCGGCGAACGCCTCGGCCATCCGGGCTCGATAGCGTCGGGCGACGGCCCGCTCGTCCCAGGTGCTCTGGCTGACGAACTGTTGCAGGGCCTGGTCGGGGTCCGCGACGGCCAGGCCTTGGGGGAGGATGGCCTCTCGGGCCATCGGCTCGACGCTCTTGCGGTCGGCGTCCCGGAGCAGTCCGCGGAGGTAGACGTCGCACCAGGCGGCCTGGCGGGGCCGGTTGAAGTCGTCGCGGAAGTCCGCCGCGTAGGCGGCGAGTCGGTCGAGGACGTCGGGGGTCAGTTCGGGGGTGTAGGTCCGGTTCATACCGCCGATACGAACTGGCCGGGGAAATCGTTCGTAGGAGCTAACGGAGTAGCA
>CALKTZ010000470.1 GCA_937997355.1 uncultured Planctomycetales bacterium
AGGCCGAGACGTTCGACATCGCCACCATCGACCGCGAGCTGGGATGGGCGCAAGGTCTGGGCTTCAACACGGTCCGGGTCTTCCTGCACAACCTCCCCTGGGAACGGGACCCGATCAGCTATCTCGAACGGATCACCGCGTTTTTGGATGTCGCCGAGGCCCACAAGATCGGCGTGATGTTCGTCCTGTTCGACGGGGTCTGGGACCCATATCCCCATCCCGGCAAGCAGCCCTCCCCCCGGCCGGGTCTCCACAACTCGGGTTGGGTGCAGGCCCCCGGCGCCGTGATCCTCAGGAGCCTCGAACGCCACGCCGAGCTCAAGGGCTACGTGCAAGGGATCGTCGGCCGGTTCCGCGACGATCCTCGGATTCACGCCTGGGACATCTTCAACGAGCCCGACAACACCAACGACAACAGCTACGGCCGCCTCGAACCCAGGGAGAAGGCCAGCCTCTCCCTCCACCTGTTGAAGACCTCCTACGCCTGGGTGCGGGAGATCGGCCCCAGCCAGCCGATCACCTCCGGAGTCTGGAAGGGGGACTGGTCGAGCCCCGAGAAGCTCTCGCCGATGGAGCACTTCCAGCTCGAACAGTCCGACGTCATCAGCTTCCATAACTACGGACCGCTCAACGACATCCGCGCCAAGGTCGAGCAGTTGAAGCGATACGGCCGGCCGATCCTCTGCACCGAATACATGGCCAGGCCGGCCGGGAGCCGGTTCGACCCGATCCTGGGCTACCTCAAGGAGCAGAAGGTGGGGGCTTATAACTGGGGCTTCGTCTCGGGGAAGAGCCAGACCATCTACCCCTGGGACTCCTGGAAGAAGCCCTACGCCGCCGAGCCCCCCGTCTGGTTCCACGACATCTTCCGCGCCGACGGCTCTCCCTTCGACTCCAAGGAGGTCGACTATATTCGAAAAGTGACCGGCGCGAAGGCCGGGGCGAAATAGCCCGAGCCCGGATGAGCCCATCATGACCCGCGAGATTCAACCCCTGGCCGAGAACGATCTTCCGGAGCTGAGCCGGTTCCTCACGGCAGGCTTTCATGCACCGGCCGACGCCCCGTTCGCCTCCCCCGAGGTGCTCCGCTGGAAGTTCCTGAGAGCCGAAGGGGGTCCGGATTCTCCGCCCCTCAGCTACGTGGCCCGCGACGACGACTCCGGCGCGATCGTCGGCCATGTCGGGACCTGCCGCACGGCGTTCCTGGGCCGAGGGATCGAGGCCCCCGTCGAGACCCTCCACATGATCGACTGGCTCGGCTCGCGCGGGCATCCGTCGGTCGGCTCCAGCCTGATGCGCAAGGCCCACGCGGCGGCCCCCACCCAGTTCGGACTCGGCGGCAGCAACGCCGGGCGCGCCGTCATCGAGCGAGGGGGCTACGACCTCGTCGCCCAGATCCCCGTCTACCAGAAGGTCCTCCATGTCCGCTACTGGTTTCATGCCGGCGGGCTGACGACCGCCCAGCGGATTCCCCGGATCGCCCGCGAGATCGTCCGGCAAAGCCTCGACTCCTTTCGGGCCAGGCCCGACTCCAACCTCCCGATCGGGTCCCAGCCGGTGACCTCCTTCGGGGCCGAAATCGGGCCGATTGTCGAGGAGGCCGCCGCGCATGCGGTCCTGACCGACCGATCTCCCGACCGCCTCAATGCCTTCCTGAAATTCCCCGGCCGGTCGATGACCGGCTGGCATCTGTTCGATCTGCAACGCCGGCTCCGGGGCTTCGCGATCCTCAATATCGTCCCCCAGGACGGAGGCAAAACCAAAGTCGGCAAGATCGTCGACTGCCTGCTCGACACCGACGCGCCCGACCTCTGGGCCGGGGCCGTCGCCTCCCTCACCCTCGTGCTGGAATGCCTCGGGGCCGAGATCGCCCAGGGATACGCCGGCACTCCCTGGCTGGCCTCCGCGTTCGAGGCCGACGGCTATTCGACCCGGTTCGCCCTGGACTTCCGGTTACGAGACCGAGCCGGGCGAGTCCCGCGCGAGGGGCCGTTCCACATCATGCCGATCGAGGCTGATTATGCTTATACGTGAGAACATGTGATCAAATCGTGCCGGAGACCTTCGGCCGGTCGTTTCGGCGGGGTCGGCAGACCACCGCCGATCAGAGAGAGGGTGCCGGGTGGCCGGGGCATGCTCCCCGTGGCGGCACGGCCGATCAGAACACCTTGGCCAGCACGCCGCCGTCGACGACGATCGAGGTCCCGGTGATGTAGCTGCCGGCGTCGCTGGCCAGGAGCAGGGCGGGGCCGATCAGTTCGTCGGGCTGCCCCCAGCGGTTCATGGTGGTCCGCGCGGCGAAGAAGTCCTGCTGCTCCTGGGAGAGCAGGCTCGTCGGCAGGTCGGTGAGGAACGGGCCGGGGGCGATGCAGTTCACCGTGATCCCGAACATCCCCAGGTCGTTGGCGCTGGCGCGGGCCAGGCCGAGCAGGGCGCTCTTGGTCGCCGAGTAGGCGTTCCGGCCGGCCGCCGAGGTGTACCCCATGATCGAGGAGATGTGGATGATCCGCCCCCAGCGACGCTCCTTCATCCCGGGCACCAGGGCGCGCGTCAGGGTCATGCAGGAGGTGAGATTCAGCTCGACGATCCGGCCCCAGGTGTCGTCGGAGATCTGGTCGATCGGCTCGGGGCTGTTCGACCCCGCGTTGTTGACGAGGATATCCACCTTGCCCAGGAACTCGGCGGAGCGGGCGGCCAGGCGGGCCACGTCGTCGCTCTTGGTCATGTCGGCGACGAGGTAATGAACCTTGGCCTTCGGCGCGGCCGCCTTGATCTCTTCCGCCGCGGCCCGGAGCTCATCCTCATGACGGCTGGAGATGACGACATCGGCCCCCGCCTCGGCGAAGCCTTTCGCCATCGACTTCCCCAGCCCCTTGCTGCCGCCGGTCACCAATGCCCCGCGTCCCGTCAGGTCGAACAATTTCAGGCTCATCGACGCTCCCCCAGCCATTGACGTCTTATCCCATCGAAACGATCAAGAAACTCCCGGCTCCCGCGGTACGGGACGGGGCCGGACTTCGCACGCGATTGTTGCCGACGCGCCCCCCGTGCGAGATCGGCCTCAGAGCCACTCGGTGACGTCGCCGGCCCAGTCGTGGCCTTTCGACACGCGCGAATCCGGCTGCCCGCCGTCCCGTTCTCGGAGGATGTCGACCAGCGGCGTGACGCTCGAACGCCCCTGCTTCCGCTCGGTCACGAGGACCGCTTCCCGCATCTCGTGGAAGAGATCAATCAAGAGAGGAGAGTGTGTGGAGAAGATGACCTGAGTCGGCTCGATCCCTTCCGGGGGATAGGCGAGCCCCAGGAATCGATCGAAGAGCCAGCGGAGCCTGCGGGGATTGATCCCCGCCTCGGGTTCCTCGATGCAGAGCAGGGCGGGGCGTCGCGGGCCGTAGATCAGGCTGAGGAGCCCCAGGGTGAGCAGGGTGCCGTCGCTCAGGTCGGGGGCGGCGATGTAACCTCGCTGCCCCCGGAACGAGAACGCGAGGCCCTGCTGCGCATGAACCTGCGTGACCAGGATCGATTCCAGCTCGGGGATCAGCTCCTGCATCGAATCCTGAATCTGCTCGTAGAGCGAGAGGCCCCGCCCCTCGTTCTTCGCCCAGGTGATGAAGTCGGGGAGGCGATTGCCGTAGTACCCGATCCGGTCCCACGCCTGCCCGGTCCCCAGCGACTTCAATTCCGAGACCGAGAGATGGTAATACCCCAGCCGGTTCAACTTGTCCGCGACCTCGTTGGCGAACTGCACCTCCGGGTCGCTTCGAATCAGTCCCGGATGGCCGCGATGGACCCGGTTCAGCAGCGTGGGGTCCC
>CALKTZ010000471.1 GCA_937997355.1 uncultured Planctomycetales bacterium
CAGCTTCACCCATCTCCTGGAAGAGGCCGACAACCTGGCCCTCGCGGATATCGAGCGAAATCCAAAAAGCGGCACGTATGTGGTGACTCACTTCCGAGGCGAGCGGGAACACACGCCCCCTGCCCCTTCGGGCGCGACGATCAAGCCCGGGTCGACGTCCGCCCCAGGGACCCTCTCCAACCCCGGCGAGGCCCGGCGTGAACGCGGCCCTGGCGCTTCCACTTCCTACCCGCGACGAAGACGTCGCTGAAGACGTTCAAACAACGGCCATCTCCATGAGGACGACTCGAAACCTCGGAGAAATCGAGCAAGACGGCTGTGTTCCGGGTAGTTGCGAGATTATCATACAACTGTATCGGATTCGGTCCATCGTCTGATCCTGGTCAGGCCCAAGGTCGGGCCGCTGACGCCGGAGCCCGCCCATGGAGCATCCTCGATTCTGGCGCATTCTCGCCACCGCGTTCGTCCTGCTCGGGATGTCTCAGGCGGTTTGGACTGCTCCGGGCTTCGCGCAAACCAAGAAGGGGACCGAAGACGCCTCGAAAGCTCCGGATGTTCAGACCGCGGAGCCGGAGAAACCGCCCGAAACGGCCGAAAACCTGTCCCCGGCCGATCTCCTGAAGTCGAGGAATCTCAAGCGAGTCGGGACGACTTACATCCTCGTCGACGAGCAACAGATCCAGCGAAGTCTCTCGGCCGCACGCGCGCAGCTCGTACAATTCCGGCAGGCCGCCGCGCAACAGAACGCCTTCGAAGCGGGAAACCAGGATCGCAGGGCGTTCGGGGATCAGTTAATCAAGCAGCGGGCCTATCTCAATCAGCAGCTTGCGGAGATCGATCGTCAGATGCCGTCGGCCGACCTCGCGCGGACCAATGCCGCGGTGAATCTGGCGAGGAATGATCTCGTCAATCAGCACAATCAACTCATCGCGACGATCAACGAGATCTCGGACCGCCTGCAACTGATTCAAAATCAGGGGGATGGAGCCGAGTTCAAAGGGAAAATGGGCCAGGAGGTTGCCAGGCTGCGAGAATCCTACATCCAGGCGATCCTCGATGTCCGTCAATCGATCGACGAGGCCCGCAAGTCGTATGAGGAACTCGCCAAGGACCCCGAGGTCGCCAAGGCCATTCAGGCCCTCAACGATCAGTCGAAGGCCAAGGTGAAGCTCGGCCCTTCCCGCGAATTCCAGACGATCGCCGCCAACTTCGAGAAGACCGAGAAATCCGTCCTCACGGAGACCGTCGAGGTTCGCAAGCAAGGGGGAGTCTTCTGGATCGATGTCACCATCAACGGCAAGATCACCAAGCCGATGATCTTCGATACGGGTGCCTCGTTGATCTCGATTTCCTCGGCCTTCGCCGCCGAGATCGGGATCAGGCCCAAGCCCAGCGACCCGACCATCAAATGCGAGACGGCGGACGGGTCAGTCGTCGAGGCCAAGCAGGTCAAGATCGGCTCGATGCGGGTCGGCAAATTCACGGTCAAGGATGTGGTTTGCGCCGTGATGCCGCCCGAAAAGGGGGATGTGCCGCCGCTGCTCGGCCAAACATTTTACCGGCATTTCACCTACAGATTCACCCCCGAGGCGGGACGTCTCACCATCTCCCAGGTGGATGAAGGGGACGCCCGTCCGGCCACGACGACGCGAAGTCAGCCCAAGGCGAAATCCAGGACGACCAAGCGAACAACCCGCCTCCAGCCCCGAGAAAATTTCGACTTCCCTGCGGAAGAAACTCCTTGAGGCCATTGATCGCGACATTCGCCCCCGAATAATGCAAGAGCTAGTAGAGCTCATCGCCGAATTCGCGGGTTCGCGGGCTTTCAACGACGTGTAATCCGCCACCGATCCGATCGGGGGGCCTTATGCGTCACAGCCGGCTCGGTTTGATCTCGGTTCCGATCCTCCTCATCGGGGCATGTTCGGACATTTCACAAGCCAATTCGGCGGAGCCCGATCGGGGCGATCCGGAGAATACCCTCAAAACGCTCGGCTTGAGGAAATCCGGCTGGGTCTATGTCCTCGAATCCGAGTCCGCGTTTCATTCGAAGGTCAATGACGCACGCGTCCTCTATCAGACGTGGATGAAAGCCTCCGCTCGCTTCTACCAGCAGGAACAGGAGGCGCAGGCGATCCTGGATCTGACCGCCCAGTCCAATCTTCTCAATCAGAACCTCGCCGAACTTCACCGGCAAAGGGCGAGCGGAGTCGCCTACGGGGGACGGCGGGCCGGACAATTTCGACGCATGCAAAACCAGCTGCTCAATTCCCAAGCCAATGAATTGCAAGCCAATCTCAATCAGATCCATCAGAGATTGAACCAGCTCAAGAAGAATGCCCCGAAACCGAAAGAGAAGAAGGAGGTGGAAGAGGAGGCATCGAGGACCCGCACCGCGGCCCATGATCCAGTGGTCGAGCTAGGGACGCTGGCGGACTCGATCCATGAAAAGTATCACGAGTTGCACCAGAGCAAGGAGTTGGAAGCGGCCCTGGCCAGTCTGAGCCGAAGCCAAGACACCAAATTCAAACTGGGGCCATCGCGCGAGCATTCGGCGGACCTCAAGATTCTTCAGAAACTCAAGCATGAACTGGGGATTACTCGCCCAGATCGTTCCAGGTCCTCCAGGGCCGGCGCCAGATCAACCTCAAAGGCTAAACCCCAAGCCTAGGAGTACACCGCATTCGCCAGCTCGGAACCTTTCTCGATTCCGGGCGATGAATCCAAACGAGTATTTACAATGATTTGTTCGCGTCGACGTTTCGCGTCCGATCGGATCGGATAACTTCGGGATGTCCGATCTGTCACAGGCGCATCTCCTCTTGCATTGCCGGGTTCATTCGCCACAATAAATCCTTGTGAATTCTCGCGCAGTCCGCTGGCCGCATGATCCTGGATTACGCGACAAAATTCTTGAAAAACTAAAAGCGTCCGCGAGGGGTCGAGGACACCGCAACCCCTTTCGGACGTTTTCGAGTTCATGCAACCGGAAAATGCGAGACGCTCGCGCGACCATCTGGACCAGTTGCGGGACCATCGAAAACAACGGATTCGTGAAAGGCCTGGCGTGAAATGAAAATCGTGATGGCTCGGGTCGCCCTCGTCGCCGGATTGTGCCTCTCGAATATTTCTTGCGGCGGCGACGCTCCGACCTCGACTCTCTATCCGGTCCGCGGGAAAGTTACATATCGTGCGCAACCGGCCGAAGGGGCCATCGTCACCCTGATGGCGGACGGAGAGGCGCCGCTCACCAAGCAAGGAAGTCCGATCGTCCCGATGGGCATCGCCGGCGAGGATGGCACCTTCAAGATCAACTCCACCGGTCTCGGGGAGGGTGCCCCCGCGGGGAAGTACAAGGTGCTGATCACCTGGCGGCCATCCTCCAAGATTGCCGCGGCCAAGCCATTGCTCGCGAGGAAGAAAAAATCGTCGGACTATAATCCGAACGATCTCATGCCGGCGGACGCGTTCGATGGGCGGTACTCAAATCCGGGGAAGCCCCTCTTCACGGCCGAAGTCAAGGCCGAGCCCAATGAGCTTCCTCCGTTTGATTTGAAGGATTGACGCCAGTCGGGTGCGTCCTGAAGGCTCGG
>CALKTZ010000472.1 GCA_937997355.1 uncultured Planctomycetales bacterium
TTGTTGACGACGAGGTTCGCCAGCGCTTCGCCTTCGATGTCCTCGGCGATGATCAGCAAGGGCTTGTTGGCCTTGGCGATCTTCTCGAGCAGCGGGATGAGCTTGGTGGGGGAGCTGATCTTCTCTTCGTGGATCAGGATGAAGGTATCTTCGAGGACGACTTCCATCCGGTCGGGATCGGTGACGAAGTGGGGGCTGAGGTAACCCCGGTCGAACTGCATCCCCTCGACGACGTCGACGGTCGTCTCGAAGCCCTTGCCTTCCTCGACGGTGATCACGCCGTCATTGCCGACCTTCTCGAAGGCGTCGGCAAGCTTCTCGCCGATCGATTTGTCGTTGTTGGCGGCGATGGAGGCAACCTCGGTGATCTCCTTCTTGCCGGAGATCGTCTTGGCTTGCTTCTTGATGTCTTCAACCAGCGTCGCGACGGCCTTGTCGATGCCTCGCTTGATCGCCATGGCGTCCACACCGGCGGCGAGGGCCTTGAGCCCTTCTTTGTAAACCGCTTCGGCGAGGACGGTCGCCGTGGTGGTGCCGTCGCCGGCTGCGTCGGACGTCTTCGAGGCCGCTTCCTTGACGAGCTGCGCACCCATGTTTTCGTAGGGGTCGCTCAGCTCGATCTCCTCGGCCACCGAGACACCATCTTTGGTGACGGTCGGGCTGCCCCAGCCCTTGTCGATCACTGCGTTCCGGCCTCGAGGGCCCAAGGTGCACCGAACCGCCCGGGCCAGCTTCGAGACGCCGCTAGCCAGCTTCTGGCGCGCTTCGTCTTCGTAGGCCAGTATTTTCGCCACGGTGATATCTCCTTCGTCGTAATCAATCGAACGCCAACGGCCGCTCGGAATGCGGCCAACACTCCCGGCACGACTCAGGCAAGAGAACGGCTAACGTCCCGAGAGCGTTTTTGGACTCACTCCTCTTTGCAACTCATGTACCATCCCGGTGGAAATTCTTTACTTTTGAAATTGCAAGAACTTATGGAACGAATTGCTGAATTCTTGGTTTGACATGATCTGCCAATCTGGCAGCCGAGGCTGGCGTTTGACAATCCCGGAATCGAGTGTCCGGGGAGTCCGGCATTTTAGAAGACGAGACGTTTGACTCGGGCGTTTGCCCCGATCAAACTGACCGGAATGACTGCGTGTACTTTGCACCATCGCACCGGTCGGCTTCTCCATTTTCAAAGGATCTCCGATGCTTCGAGCGACCGCGACCGTGGGTAATCGACGACGGTTCTGGCTGGCTTCTCTCCTGACCTTGACGGGGCTGATCGGCACGGAAGGGCATAGGCTTGTCCGGGGCCAATCCGCCCCCGCTCCTTCGCCTCACCAGGTTGAAACCATACCGCTCTGGACCTCGAAGGTTCCCCTTGCCAAGGGGGATGATCCCAAGCTGGATATTCCGACGGTTGATATTTGGCTTCCCGACCCCGCCAAGGCCACCGGCGCGGCCGTCGTGATTTGCCCCGGCGGGGGTTACGGCCATCTGGCGGTGAATCACGAAGGGAAGCAGGTCGCCGAGTGGCTCAACTCGATCGGCATCGCCGGATTCGTCCTCAAATATCGCCTCGGGCCGCGTTATCAGCATCCGGCGATGATCACCGATGCCGGACGGGCGATTCGACTGGTCCGGGCCAATGCCGCGAAGTGGGGCGTCGATCCCAAACGCGTCGGCATCATCGGCTTCTCGGCGGGGGGGCATCTGGCCTCGACCGCCGCGACCCATTACGACGCCGGTCAACCGGAAGCAGCCGATCCGGTCGACCGCATGAGCTCTCGTCCCGACCGCGTGATTTTGGTTTACCCGGTGGTGGCCCTGGCGACCGAGTTCGGTCACAAGGGATCGTTGAAGAATCTGCTTGGCGAACACCCGACTCCCGATCAGATCCGATCGTTATCGAACGAGACCCAGGTGACGGCCGACACGCCCCCCACATTCCTGGCCCATACCAATGAGGATGCCGGCGTCCCGGCTGAAAACAGCATCCTGTTCGCCCTGACCTTGCGCAAGGCGAAGGTGCCGGTGGAATTGCACCTCTTCGAGAAGGGGCGGCATGGGCTGGGACTCGGCGGCGGGGAGCCGCTTTACAAGGTTCCCGCCGAACCTTCATTCGCCATATGGCCCAAGCTCTGTGAAACCTGGTTGAAGAACCAGGGATTCCTGGACAAATCATCTCCCCAGACAGGCTCCAATGGAAAATGATGAAGAACCGAGGAGACGAACGATTGACGGTCTCCCGTTCAATCTGGTAATTTCCCGTCTGAGGTTGGAGCTTGGTTCCTGAGTAGGAAGTCAGGCTCAATAACCAGGAGAGGTGGCTGAGTGGTCGATAGCGACGGTTTGCTAAACCGTTAGACTCCGA
>CALKTZ010000473.1 GCA_937997355.1 uncultured Planctomycetales bacterium
CCCCGCCGAAATCCACGACCGTCAGGTCTCCAGGACATTCGCATCGAATTGACCGAACGAACCCAATTCCCGTTTCCACGAACGAAGCCGATTTGACCGAACGAACCCAATTCGAGCGTATCGGGGGCGAAAAAGGGGACAGGCACGGCCGTGCCGGGTCGAGCCAATCCCCATTTCTCACGAACAAAGCCAATTGGCGTTTGACGAAACGAACCCAATTCGCGAATCCGGGAATCGGCAAACTCAGCTCAATTGCTCTCACGGGAATGACTCTCGCCCAGGCTCCCGCAACCGCGAAGCCCCCCGCCGCGCCGGTTCCCAGGGCTGAGAAGGAGGCGAAGCCGGATGCCCCGGCGTCGGTCCCATTCGAGATGTTGCCGACCAACCACATGCTGGTGAGGGCGACGATCAACGGCAAGGGACCCTACTTCCTGATCTTCGACCTGGGGGCGCCGATCACCCTGCTGGGGAACAAGGCGGCCGAATCGGCGGGGGTGATCACCGACAAGGCCCCCCGGTCGTTCCTGTTCTCGATGCGGGGGGAGGCCGAGATCGACCGGCTGGAGACCGGCGAGTTGAAGGCGACCAAGCTCCCGGCGGTCGTCTTCGACCACCCGGCCCTGGGGGTCCTGAGCCGAGGGCTCGGGCGTCAAATCGACGGCATCATCGGCTTCACCCTGTTTGCCCGGTACACGACGACCATCGACTACCAGGCGCGCCGGATGACCTTCCGGCCGGTCGACTTCGCGATGCGCGACCTGCTCAAGGAGCTTCCCGACCGCCTGATGGGTCCCAAGACGGCCAAGAAGCGGGTGCTGGCCCCGGCCGCCCTCTGGGGCATCCGGCTGGGCAAGGAGATCCCCGGGGTCGACTCGCCGGGGATGCCGGTCGCCGAGGTTTTGCCGGATTCGCCGGCCGCGAGGGCCGGGCTGAAGGCGGGAGATGTCGTCACCTCGCTCGACGGTCGGTGGACCGTCTCGGTGGCCGACGTCTACGCCGCCGCCTCGGGGGTCCCCCCCGGGCGCAAGGCCGAGGTGATGATCCTCCGCGACGGCAAGGAACAGACCCTCATCCTGGAACCGGCCGACGGGGCCTAGAGCGGTTCACGATCGGAGTGCATACGACCTTCACCGGATTGGGCCGGAGCGAAAACGGGACTGGCTCGACGCGAAGCGACGTGCCTGTCCCATTTTTCGCGGGGCTGTCAGACAGCGAGGATCGGAAGACCTTTGGTCGCGGGTTCCGGAGGGGCCGGAAGACCTCCGCTGAACGAGAGACAACCGTGTGCATTCCGATCGTGAACCGCTCGAATCGACCCGCCAAACACGCTGCAAGTGCAAACAGAACAAGAAGTTAACCCCTGGGACGACCTGATCGAAGGCCCGGAGAACGCCCTGGCGCTCGCCGGCGCGCGGGCGTTGGCGCGCGGGGAGCGGGAAGGGATCTCGCCGCTGGTGGTGCATGGCCCCTCGGGGGTGGGGAAGTCGCGGCTGCTGGCGGGGCTGGTGGCCGATCGGCTGCGGCGAAGGCCCGGGACCTCGGCGGCGCACGTCGACGCCGAGACCTTCGCGGCCGGCTGCGCCCTCGCCGCCAGGCAGGACATGGGGCTCGGCTGGTCGGAGTTCCGCGCCCGGTTCCGCGCGGTCGACCTGCTGGTGATCGAGGACCTGGACGGCCTCCTCCGCGCCCCGCTGGCCCTGGACGAGCTGATCCACACCCTCGACTCGGCCGACGAGCGCGGGGCCTGCGTGGCGATCTCCACCCGATCCGGCCCCGGCGAGTGGGCGGAACTCGGCTGGCCCCACCGGCTGGTCAACCGCCTGCGAGGGGGGCTGGCGGTCCGCGTCGATCCCCCCGGCCTCGATGCCCTCCGCCGCTACCTGCTCCAGCAGGCCCAGGCCCGCGAGATCGCCCTCTCGGCGACGGCCGTCGAGTCCCTGGCGGAATCGGCCGACGGCTACCGCACGATCGACGGCTGGCTCACCCGGTTGGCGGTCGGCGGCCGGCTCGACGGCAAGGGCTCCTTCTCCGCTCCGTCCTCGAACGGTTCCCGCCCCCCCCCCGGCCGCCGAAGGCTCGAAGCGGCCGAGGCCCGGGAGATGCTGAGCGAGGAGACCCAACTGGCCAACGCGGCGGTCACGATCGACGACGTGGCCCGCGCCGTCGTGGCCCGGTTCGGGGTCCGGCTCCGGGAGTTGCGAGGGCCGAGCCGGCGGGCGGCCGTCGCCGAGCTTCGCCACCTGGCGATGCACCTGGCGAGGGCCCACACCGATGCCAGCTTCGCGACGATCGGCAAATACTTCGGCAATCGCGACCCGGCCACCGTCCGTCATGCCTGCAAGGCCGCCGCCGATCGCCTCAAGGCCGATCCCCCCCTCGCCGCCGAGGTCGCCGCGTGGTTCCCAAGGCGGAACGTCTCGTGAGGCCGGGATGGGTCGTCCCAGAAGCAAAACCTTCGGATCACGAGGACGATCCGCTTCGATTGAATCGCCCCTCCGGGGCTTGGTTTTTAATATAAAAGGAGCAACATTTTTTGGATTACGCCGACGACCAGGGGCGTTGCCCCTGGCTATAGTTGAATCGCCCCTCCGGGGCTCCGGAGAGGCTTCATCTCGCCACATTGGTTGAACGCGAATAACCAATCCAGAAGATCCGCAATCATCCAGGCCCAGCCCCGGATGGGGCGGCCTGAGCTTGAGCCAGGGGCAACGCCCCTGGTCCCATGAAAGGACACCCCTTCCCTCTCTTTTCTCTCCGCCTTCAAGCCCCGGAGGGGCGATTCAAGACAGTATCCATCGCCTCGCGTAAACCCACACGCGAGATGTCGAGACAAGGGGGGACATATTCTCATGTTACGCCAATGAAATTGCCGAGTGCCACAAAACGAGGCCCGATTCCGATTCAGGCTTGAGGCCGTCTCCCCCATCGCCCCGCCAGGATGCCGCAGAGGACCAGTTGGAGCGGGTGGTAGATCATGATCGGCAGCAGGATCAGGCCCAGGCCGGGGCGGGTGCCGAACATGAGCTGCGCCATCGGCACCCCCGAGGCGAGCGTCTTCTTCGACCCGCAGAACATCGCCGCGATCCGGTCCTCGGCCGAGAAGCTCAGGAGGTCGCAAATCCCCCCGACCAGCGCCATCACAACCACGAACAGCAAGAGCGAGGTGGCGAGCGTCCAGGGGACTGACCAGCCGTGCTCGGTCCAGATCCCCATCACGACCGAGTCGCAGAATGATGTATAAACTAAAAGGAGGATCGTCAGGCGATCCACCACGTTAATCCGGGGCTTGTTCCGCGCCGCCCAGGCCGCGAGCCAATGCCGGGCGGCCTGGCCGATCACCAACGGCATCACCAGCCAGATCACGAGGTCGACCATCACCTCGCCGAGCGGCAGCCCCTGGCCGGTCTCGCCGGCATACCAGCCCATCCAGAGGGGGGTGAGCACCACGCCGATCAGGCTGGAGAGGGTCGCGTTGAAGACGGCCGCCGGCACGTTCCCCCGCGCGGCGGCCGTCAGGGCCACCGACGACGACACCGTCGACGGCAGGGCGCACAGATAGAATAGCCCCAGCCGGAGATCCGGCGCCAGCCAATGGCCGATCAACGCCAAAAGCACCAGCCCCAGCACCGGAAACAGCAAGAACGTCGAGAGCTGGACCACCAGGTGGAGAGGCCAGCGGAACGCCCCGTCCCGGAGCGCCGCGAACGACAGCGAGACCCCGTGCAGGAAGAAAATGAGGGCCACCCCCCCCTTGGTGAGCAATTCGGGATGGAGCCACCCCCCCCGCGCCCCCGGATTCGGGAACAGCCAGGCCAGGGCTACCGCGATCCCCATCCCCGGCAAGAACCACTCCAGCTTCCGCTTGCGCTTCTCCATGCGTCCTCACCGGCTTGCCCGAACCGCCCCCTGTCCCGACCGGGGAAACCGCGCGCCCGTCATCGAAGAGGTTTGTCAATATTGCAAGACGAGCCGAGATTGCCAAGGTTCGACACGGCTTCGGTCGACTCTGATATTGTAAAATCTTCTCCACTTCACCAGGTTCACCAAATCGCTTTCGATTACCAAATTGCAAAATTTACCCACTTCGTCACCTTTTGAGCCGGCGATCGGAACAACCAAATACCGATTCAAAACGATCGAATTTCAGTGATGAAAATTTTACATGCCGGTCGTCGCTCCGAATTCCGGCCGATCGAAATCCAACTCATTGTGGAATGACAACTTAGGTTCGCCGGAACGGGGCAAGCGAAGGTTGCACGGATGGGGCGGAATCGGGTACAATGGGCCGTTTCCGAAAATGATCGCGGTCGATGTCGCGTGACGGCCCGCTTGATGGGTTCCGTCATCCCGTTGATGGTCGCGGCAGCCGGAGTTCCTGGAAGGATCGATCCAACGTGTCCACCGCCGAATTGCCTCCCGCCGAGCAGCCCGGGGCGTTGCCCGCCCGGCTGCTGAACATCGAGGACGAGCTCAAGGAAAGCTACCTCAACTATGCGATGTCGGTCATCATCAGCCGGGCCTTGCCGGACGTCCGAGACGGGCTCAAGCCGTCGCAGCGGCGCATCCTGGCGGCGATGCTCGACCTGGGGCTGACTCCCGGCGGCTCGACCAGCAAGTGCGCGGGGATCGTCGGCGAGACGATGAAGCGGTATCACCCGCACGGCGACAACTCCATCTATCCCACCCTGGCGCGGATGGCCCAGTGGTGGAACATGCGGCACCTGCTCATCACCGGGCAGGGGAACTTCGGGTCGATCCACGGCCTCCCCCCGGCGGCCATGCGGTACACCGAGGCCAAGCTGAGCCCGGTCGCCGCCGAGATGCTCGAAGACATCAAGCTCGACACGGTCGACTTCCAGCCCAACTACGACGGCAAGTACGAGGAGCCCCGGGTCCTGCCGGCGAAGTTCCCGAACCTGCTGGTCAACGGCTCGGGGGGGATCGCCGTCGATGATGGAGATCATCCCCGGCCCGGACTTCCCCACCGGTGCCACGATCTGCAACAAGTACGGCCTCCGCGAAGCCTACCGCACCGGCCGGGGCAAGGTGATCGTCCGGGCCAAGTACGAGATCGAGGAGCACAAGGACGGCCGATCCCAGATCATCTTCACCGAGATCCCCTACCAGCTCACCAAGGAGCCCCTCCTCAAGAAGCTGGCCGAGCTGGTCATCGGCGGGCGCATCCCCGGCATCACCAGCATCGACGACTACAGCGACCGCAAGCAGCCGGTGCGGATCTCCGTCTCGGTGAAGAAGGGGGAAGACCCCAACGTCATCGTCAACCAGCTCTTCGAGTATTCGCCCCTCCAGGACAGCTTCAGCGTCATCATGCTGGCCCTGGTGGACGGCCGACCCAAGACCCTCCCGCTCAAGGAGATGCTCCGCCTCTTCATCGAGCACCGGATCATCGTGCTCCGGCGGCGCACCCAGTATCAGCTCCGCCAGGCGAGGCAGCGGGCCCACATCGTCGAGGGGCTCCTGATCGCCCTGTCGTATATCGACGAGATCATCCGGGTCATCCGCAGCTCACCCAACCCGGCCGAGGCCCGCATCCGGCTCATGGGGATGGAGGTCTCCGCGCAGATCCTCCAGCGGGCGCTGAACGACCCCGACGCCAAGGCGACGGCCAGCCTGACCCGCATGCAGGCCGACGCCATCCTCTCGATGCAGCTCCGCCGCCTGACCGGCCTGGAGGCCGACAAGCTGGCGCAGGAGTACGTCGGCCTGAAGGCCGACATCGACCGCTACGAGGCGATCCTCGCCGACGAGCAGATCATCCTGGGCATGATCCGGGACGACCTGCGGGAGATGAAGGCGAAGTACGCCAACCCTCGCCGCAGCGTGATCTCCGACGAGGAGCTGGGCGACTACGACAAGGAGTCGCTGATCCGCGA
>CALKTZ010000474.1 GCA_937997355.1 uncultured Planctomycetales bacterium
CCTCGCTCGATCAGCGGATAGACGACCTCGGGCCAGAGGACCTGGCCGGCGGGGTCTCTCGCCGTCTTGCCGCTCGTGTAGCGGAGGACCGATCGCCGGAATTCGGGGTTGTCGCGCCAGAGGTCGGTCACCTGGTTCCACCGCTCGACCAGCACGTCGTCGATCTCGGTCCGCGGCGGGGCGATCTTGCGGAGGTCGTCGAGATTCTGCGGCATCAGCCCCGGATTGAGCACCCCCTTGGGGTCGACCATCGCGCGTTGGGCGTGCCGGCTCTTCGCCTGGATGGCCCCCCGGTGGCGGCGGAACGCCTTGCGTCGGGCCGCGGTCTCGCGGCTGAGCAGATACTTGGCCACGACGATCGGATTGAGCGCGGCGCGAACCTCGATCTTCTTGTCCAGCAGCGCGACGGCATCGTCGACGGCCGCCTCGGGCTCGGCGGAGGTCATCACGTAGGTCATGGCCAGCATCAGCCGCGCGCGATCGGCGTTCCTCGGGTCGAGGGGTTTGCGGAGGAAAAGGCCGCTCCGCTTGGCGCCGCCGAGCAGGTAGGCCAGGTAATGGCCGTGGAGGTAGCGCTCGTCGGGCGAGAGGACCAGCGGCTCGGCGAGCACGGTATCGAGCATCTTCCGAACCAGGGGCGAGGAGACCAGCCCCAGAACGCCCCGGGACGCGGTGCCGGAAATCCCGATCACACTGCCGCTTACGGCCCCGCTCGTCCCGGAGAGCTTGCCGACCGTTACGCTTTCGCGGCCGCCGTTCACGGAACTGGCGGTAGGGATTTCGGAGGCCGTCACTCCCGGCGAAGTGGACTGAAGCGGCGACGGGATCGGCCCGGGAGGAGAGACCGTCGCACGGCCCGAATCCGAGTCCGAGGCGATGATGGGGACCGAGAGCCGGACCCCCTCGGTCTGCTGCTCCCCGCTCGGGGGGACCGGCGCCCCCGCGCCCTCGCCGCCGACGGCTTGCGGGCCGCCCTCGCCGTTGACCTCATGGGCCGTCGCCGGCGACGGCCCATGAGGCCCCGCCAGCGTCGCGTCCGCCTGCTCGGCCTCCCGGCCGTTCTCGATCACCTCGCGCAGGATTTGCGCGACCACCTGCCCCGAGATCGGCCGGGCCTCCGGCGCCTTGGCCAGCAGCGAGAGGATGAGAGCCTCAAGGGCCTCGGAAATCCTGGCGTCGCGGGCGCGTGGCCGATCCGGCTGCGTGCCGACGTGCTGCGCCAGGATGCTCATCGGCGGCCCCGAGAACGGCAACACCCCGGTCGCCGACTCATAAAGCATCACCCCGAGCGAATAGAGATCGGAGCGATGATCCAGCCGTTTCCCCTTCGCTTGCTCGGGGCTCATGTAGTGGGGAGTCCCGCGGACGATCCCCGATTCATCCCCCTGATCGGTGATCGTGGAGAGCCCGAAGTCCGAGAGCTTGGGCTGACCGGTCGAGGTCAGCAGCACGTTGGCCGATTTGACATCCCGGTGGATCACCCCCTGCTGGTGGGCGTAATGCAGCGCCTCGGCCACGCCGGCGAGCGTTTGCAGCCGATCCATCGGCGGCATGGTCCGCCATCGCCGGTTGTAGCTGGAGCCGTTGACCTCCTCCATGATCAGGAAATAGATGCCCTGCGTGTGACCGAAGTCGTAGAGCCGCACGACGTTGTCGTGCAGGAGCCGCGCCAGGATCTGGGCTTCGAGCCGGAGCCGGCGGCCGACCTCCTCGCCGCTCTGCTCCTTCAACACCTTGATCGCGACGCGACGTTCCAGGAGTTGATCCACGGCCGAATAGACCGCGCCCATTCCCCCCCGGCCAAGCTCCTTGTCGAGCAGAAACCGTTCATTCAGCGTCGCGCCGATGCCGATCGCCATGGAGCCCCCGTGATCCGCGTGGTGTTGCCTTGACCCTTCGAGATCGTTGCCGATCGCCCGCCCCAGCGACCCATCCCGCTTACTCTCCTGGGGGATACGTCGTGACCGCAACGTTGTGATTGTACCACGACGGACGGGGCGTCAAACTTAGCAATCAGGCAATCCGCCGAAAGTCCGCAATATGCAGACGATCTTGAATGCCGGATTGAGGTTGACGGGAAATGGATTTGGCTCCAGAGTGCATCCACCAATAGGTTAAGACTCCTCTTGATGCAAGGAGGCATCGGATGCGGACTCTTTTCATTTGCTCAGCGGCCTTTTGCACCCTGCTGCTCACCTCTTCGGCCTCAGCCGATCCTTTGTACACCACGACCGATCTCGGGGCCGACTACACCTTCAACCTGGGCGAAAACAACACGATCCGCAGCGTCACCAACGCCGATGGCACCGCGACCTACGCCTTCAACAAATCGGTCGATGTCCATGCCGCGCCGTTCGTTCCCCAATATAGTCCATCGAACCACGAGGGCGCATATTCAGCAGACGCAATTACCGACGGGACGCACACGGTTAGATATTATTATGATATACGATTCTGGGACCGTATAGGCGCCACAGGTGCTTCTTTTCTGGGCTACGGTGGAATCACTGCTGGATGGTTTATGTATGGCCACGACTCCCCGGTCTCGGATTTTAATATTCATGGGCAGGTCGTTGGCTTGAGCTCAAACCCCTTTTCCACCGGGACTACCGACGACCATTATGCGGCTTTCTCCGACACTGATTTCAAATCACACATAGCATTAAACTCGAACGGCCCCGGTTCGCCCGTAGTGGACAACCTGAACAACTACATCGCACCGATCCCCGGGGTCTATCTAAACAGTGCATTCAAGATCGATGACGACGGGCAGATCCTGGCGCGAGGCAGTAATAACGACATTTATCTCCTGACTCCCGTTGAGCAGGGCCTGCCCGCACCGGTTCCCGAACCGTCATCGGTCGCGATCTTCAGCCTGGCGATGCTTGCCTTCGGGTATCGATCGGCCCGCCGACGGTCACGTTGCGGGGCCTAATCGCAGACGGCCGTTCCATGCTCGCCATTACTTCGGCTCCGGCCGGTTCAGGTGCTTGTGGAGGAACCGGAACGTCCCCTTGCCGTTGATCGTGTGGGGGCCGTCGAAGACCTCGATCTCGGCGCGGTCGCCGATCTTGAGCCGGGCGTCGTAGAGATGGAACACCTTGGCGAACTCGTAAGCCACCGCCTCATCCGAGCCCACGCCGTCGAAGTGCCCCCGCTCCACCATGAACGGCCGAGGGGCGATCAAGGCCGCCATCTCCGCGTAATTGAACGTGCTCCCCAGGTCGAATTCGAAAATTTCGTACTCGCCAGTTCTTACGTAGCTGTAGGGGCTGCGTGTCGAGGCATTCTTGCAGACCCATTCGTTGAAGTCGGCCGAGCAGATCGACAGGCAATAATTCTTGACCAGCGGGGGGATGCGCATGGCCGACTTCCCGCCGTAGCTGAGCCCGTAGAAGCCGATCCGCTCGGGATCGACCCGCGGCAAGGTCTTCAGCCAGTCGGTAATCTGCTGGTGTTGGGGAACGATCATTGAGAACAGGGTCTTGCCGAGCGGATTGGCCTTGCGCTGGAGGGTGCGGAACCGATCC
The DNA here is from genome assembly GCA_937997355.1 of uncultured Planctomycetales bacterium. Lineage (GTDB taxonomy): Bacteria > Planctomycetota > Planctomycetia > Isosphaerales > Isosphaeraceae > CALKTZ01. The sequence goes on from CALKTZ010000474.1 coordinate 3,531, forward strand.
TCGAAGATGTAGAGGTTCTGCGGCGCGAACGTGATGAACCCCCGCTCGGCCAGCTTCACGGCGAACTTGTGATAGGCGGGGTTCTCGACGTTCGGGTCGGCCACGTCCCTCGGCCGTCCTTCCAGGCCGTGCTGGCAGACGACCACCGGCCGCTTCTCCCCGTCCGGGATGTCCTTGGGCATGAGCAAAATTCCCGAGGCGAAGAGATCCGGGAAGACGTCCATCACCACCTCGTAGCCCCGGAACGCCGGCTCGTCGAAAATCTGGCGGGACCGGACGTTCGGCGGCAAGGGCTCGATCTCGAACCGGCCGATCACCTCGGTCGCGAAGAATTCCCGATAGGGCTCGACCGTTTTCGCGTAGGCGTCGAGCGACTTCGTGTCGAGCTTCTTCATGAACTCCTTGCGGACATAAGGGCTCTCGAGGAGCAACTGCTGCGTGTGCCGGTCGATCTCGTGAAGCTGCCGGGCCTGACGCGCCGCCGACGCGGCGGCATCCGGTTGCGGACCTTGCAGCACCGGTCCCAGCGGGCCGATGAGGGCGAGCGCCGTCTCGCTCCCGAACGGCCCCTGGCCGTCGTCGCCGCTGACGACGAGGTCGATCTTCGGGGTCGGCTTGAGACCTTCGACCAGCTTTCTGGCCCGCTCGACCTCGGCCTTGACGGTCTCCAGCTTCGGCGAGGGAATGCGTCCCGGCGCCCCGCCTTGCCCCGGCCCGTAGACGAACTCGGGGGCCTTCGAAGCCTCGATGACGAGCCCCCTCGGGGCGATCATCGACGCAAGCTCGGCATCGCCGAACTGGTCGAGCAGGCCGAAGACGTTGCGATCGACCGGCTGCCGCCAAACATCGTTGCGGTCGCCGAAATAGCCGCTCACCACGGTCGCGTC
>CALKTZ010000475.1 GCA_937997355.1 uncultured Planctomycetales bacterium
ACACATATTCCTGGCGAGACTCCAGGAAGGTTCCCCACGAGGGATTGAGCGAACCGAACCCCTGGGCGATCGCCCGGGAGGCATTCGGGAATGCCATGTGCGCGGCCTGGCCGACCGTCCCTTCCATGGCGGCGATCTGCGCCTGGGTGATCAGCATCATGATCAGCCACAACCAGCAGATCCAGGATGCCCCGAGCCGAGGGCCGGGGAGGGTGTCGAACGCGACGAGCGTGGTCTTGCCGTGCGTGATCGCGTAACGGCCGAGCTCCACCTGCACGAAGACCTTGATCACGCAGCTCAGGAGGATCAGCCAGAGGAGTTGGAAGCCCGCCTTGGCCCCGAGGCTCGTGGTGTTGATCAGTTCTCCGGTGCCGACGATCGAGGCGGCCAGGATCAATCCGGGGCCGATCTGCGTCAGGGCCGAGCGCAGCGAGGTGGGCGGTTCCTGGATCGCATCCGGCGGAAGGGCGTAAAGATCCGTCGTCTCGGCGGCTGAGTCATGCTCGGTCATGGCTGCGGCGTCTCGTCTTCGACCCTGGAGATTGCTTCGCCTCGTGAAGCGGAGAGGCCGCTATCCTACGGGCGACGACCCGCCGATTCAAACCCATGCGGATCGTAGGCGAAAAATCCTTCATGATTCGCAACGATCGGATTTCTCGGGAATTGAACGGCCTTTCCCCGGTTTTCCGCCCCTGGAGCCAACGGATCGATTGGATCCTGCGAACGCACCCGGCCGGGGAATTCCAAAAATCGTAGGATCAAGTCGCACAAATCAGATCGATCGCCGGGTTTTTCAACGCCATGATGATTCTGGGGAACATGACGCCTTGCATGCGTACGATTTGTCCCCCATGGCCTAACCTTGAGTGAGTCGGCGACCCGGACGCGACACGGGTTCGCCGCGAAGCCACGACACGACACCACTCTCACCGAGTCGAACAGTCGCGGAGACCATGACCGGCCTCGCGGGGAGGGCTGCGCCCTCGGTGCGCGAGTGAAACTTCAAGAGCCCGCACCCGCCATTCGGACGACCTAATCCCATGATCGGCCAATCGCTTCGCTCGCCCCTCTCGCTGTTCCGCCGCCACCGTGGGTCTGAAAACTCGGGATCGCCGGAAGGGTCCGGCTTCGGCGAGTTCCTCTCCTATCTGGTGGGGACGGCCGCCACCTTCATCGGCCTCAAGACGCAGGGCCCGGTCGTGTCGAGCAGCCTGGACACGCAGCGGACGCCGGCCCCGACCAAACGCTTGCCGCTCCGACCGGGGCAAAAGCTCGGCTCCTACCACCTGCTCAGGCGTCTCGGTCAGGGAGCCCAGGGGGATGTCTGGAAGGCGCTCCAGCTTGGCCCGACCGTCCGGATGGTGGCCCTCAAGGTGATGAACTTCAATCTGAGGACCAATCCGATCCGCCTCGCCCAATTCCAGCGCGAGGCGGCGCGGGGAGCCAAGCTTTCCGGCCCGTCCCTGCTGAAAATCCACGAAACCGGCGAGATCGACGGCCATGTGTTCATGGCGATGCCCTATATCGAGGGGACCTCGCTCAAGGAGATCATCACCGACCGCCGTCGCTTCCAGGAAGGAGAGGACCCGTTGCTTTCGCATCCGGCGATCTCGGCCGACGAGGAGACCTACATCCGATTCGTCGTTCTCGCTCTCGCCAAGGCGACCCGGGCGCTCGCCCAGGTCCACGAGAACCTGGTCGTCCATCGCGATATCAAACCCGCCAACATCCTGCTCGACAAGAACCGGACCGAGGGGGTCTATCTCTGCGATTTCGGGCTCGGCCGCGAGCTCGACGTGGCGACCTCGGAACAGATGCGGGACGGCTCGGGCACGCCGATGTTCATGGCCCCCGAGCGGCTCCTGCGCGAACCTGCGGACGAGGTGAAGTGCGACATCTATTCGATGGGAGTGACGCTCTTCGAGGCCCTGACCCTCAAGCGACCGTTCCAGATCCCCGAGAACACATCCTGGGCCACGATGGCAAACTATCTGGCCACCACCAATCCCCTGAAACCCACCGAGGCGAAGCCCGGCCTCCCCGCCGAACTCGAAGCCATCGTCCTGCGAGCGATGGCCCGCGATCCCCGGGATCGTTACGAATCGGCCTATGATCTGGCCGAAGAGCTGACCCGATTTCAGGCCGCCTGGCCCGCTCGAAGCCGACGAGATCCCAATCAAAGGCCGCACGCCCCCCATCGCGTCTACCGGCCTCATTTCCCTCGGTTGCAGGAAGCCGGCTAGGAGACTCCCTCGGGATCACGTCATCGACGCGGATAACCAGGAGGATTTTGCAAAGACTTCGAAATGTCATGGCAGTGAGAGCCAAGCTTGGCGTCGACCGGCGATCTTCGCGTCGCCGGTTCGTTTTTCGAAGGGTACGGGTTTTGGAAGCCTGCCAATCCGATCCTTGATTCAC
>CALKTZ010000476.1 GCA_937997355.1 uncultured Planctomycetales bacterium
AACCGTCGTCCGTGAATAACCCTCCGCCGATCCTTCCCAGGTCGGGTGCCTTTTCACATTCGATCCCCCGGTAATCCGGGTTGCCGACGAGCCCACCAAAGTTTGCCGTGATGATCTTCGTCGGCAAGGCCGTCGGTATGCCCCATTTCGGATAACCGACGCTGATCATCGCCATTCTCGGGCTGGGAGACCATCGCTTCGGCACGATCGGCGAAGCGGGGAATTGTCGTTGCAGATTGATTCGAATCAGCCCCAAGTCGAGGCCCTTATCGAAATGATAAGAGGCATCATCCCCGAAGAATGTCGTCACGTTTTCGCGATCGGTCGGGTTCTCACTCTTATTCGGTTCCTCAACCAACTCGACGACGATTCTTGGTTGTTTCCCTTCTTCGAGTGAGTTTGGACTCGTCGTCCTCCTGGGTGCTAAAATCCGGCCCGATGTCAGGATAAACGATACGTTCGGCCTGCTGATGATGATCGTCCCGGAGCCCACAGCCGTAACTTTCCCCTCTTCATAACGCTTGATCCGAACTGTGCTTTCAACGGGCTTCGCCCGCGCCGGGGCGGGGGAGTCCGTCGTCGCCGACGTGGCTTTCTCCGAGGCATCCTTCGGAACAGTCGAGGGAAGATCCTTGGGCTTCGGCTCCTCGATCGCGACGATGGCCGAGGCCAGGTCCGGTCCCGGTTGGACAGGTCCGGCCCCGCCGACCCTCATCGACACCGCCAGCATCCCGCCGGCAAGGACAAGAACCGTTCCGGCCGTCTTGGCTTTCGCGAGCAACATCGACATGAGAATTCCCCGGGTGAGTTTGAACGTAACCGCCGAGATGGGTCCGGCCATCCCCCAGCCGGATCGCAACCCCAGGCCGGCAATGACCGTCTTGTGAACCAACGATGCGGGCACCATCGCGGCGGACGCCGAAGCCTCACCGCTGAGCCCGGCTTGTGAAGCGGCCAGCGCCGCCGAGGGGGCCAGCCCGCGCCGGATCAGCCGATCCCTGAGCCGCTCCCGACCTCGGGCCAGGCGGCTCCGGACCGTCCCCACGGGTACACCGAGGTTCCGAGACGCCTGCTCGTGGGTCAGCCCTTCCAGGTGGCACAGCACCAGCGGGTCTCGCCAGCGTTCCGGGAGCCGGGTCAGCTCCTCATGGAGCAGGCGTGATTCCTCGTCCCTGACGTGGTCCGATTCGGAGCCCACAACCCGAAGCTCGGCCGGATCGCCGGGGCCTCCCTGGTACCGTTGGCGACGACGGGCATCCGCGCGGGCTCGGAGCGCCACGCGACCCGCCACGCTGTAGAGCCAGGGGCCGATCGAGTCCCGCACCCAGAGCGATCCGGCCCGTCGCACCAGCACCAGGAACGTCGCCTGGAAGGCATCCTCCACGTCGTTCGGGTCGCGGAGGACCGTCCGGCAAACGCCGAGCACCAACGGGCCGTGCCGCTCCACCAGGCTGGAGAAGGCCGACTCGGAGCATTCCCCCCCTTCGCGGAACCGTTCGAGCAGCTCACGATCGGTCAGGCCGGTGCCGGTTCCATCTCGCAGCAGCAGGTGAACCTGCCGGACCACTCCTCCCCATCGCGGACCTGTACCCGTCATCGGCGGTCATCCTCCGGCTCGTGTTGATCGCTCCTGCTCACTAATGCCGGAAAGCCCCCCGACCAATCCCGGAATTCCGGGATTCTGACACGCGATCGCTCAGGATTTCCATCAAGCGGGATGGCCGATTCGCGTTCGGTTGGTCGAGACGCTCATGGTCAGGTCTGCTATGATAACGATCAAAGTCGCCCTGGACTCGTCGGCGTTGATTCAACCGCGCAGGTGCCCACGCTCATCGAGAGATATTGTGCCGGGTGAATGGAAGAACATCTGATCGTGAATTTCCAGGGCCACCTTGGGGACCTCGTAAGATCATGGACCGCCTCTTCGACAGCCTGCTGCAACTGGTGACCTAGACCGCCACCAATCTCCCCGCCGACGTCCGGGCCGTGCTGGCGAAGGCCAAGGCACGCGAGGACGCCGAGGCCCAGGCCGGGCAGGCGCTCCAGATCATCAGCCAGAACGTCGACATGGCCCGGGAGAACGTTTCCCCGATCTGCCAGGATACCGGGATGCCCACGTTCCTCGTTCATACCCCGGTTAGCATAAACCAGCTCGTGATCAAGAAGGCGATCCAGGAAGCCGTCGCCGAGGCCACCCGGCGCGGCAAGCTGCGGACCAATTCGGTCGATAGCCTGACCGGCAAGAACTCCGGGCTCAATCTCGGGCCGGGCACCCCCGTCATCCACTTCGAGCAGTGGGAAAACGACGAGATCGAGGTGAAGCTGATTCTCAAAGGAGGGGGCTGCGAGAACAAGAACATCCAGTATTCGCTCCCCGCCGAAATTCCCCATCTCGGCAAGGCGGGTCGCGACATCGAAGGGGTCTACAAGTGCATCATGCACGCCGTCTGGCAGGCCCAGGGGCAGGGGTGCAGCGCGGGGTTCATCGGCGTTTGTATCGGCGGCGACCGCACCAGCGGCTATGCCCACGCCAAGGAACAACTCTTCCGAGAGCTTGACGACGTCAATCCCGAGCCGGTCTTGCGTGAACTCGAAGCAAGGGTGATGGGAAATGCCGACTCACTCGGAATCGGCACCATGGGATTCGGCGGCAATGTGACTTTGCTCGGCTGCAAGATCGGCGTCCTCAATCGGTTGCCGGCCTCGTTCTTCGTCTCGGTCGCCTACAACTGCTGGGCTTTCCGGCGGCTCGGGGTTCGCCTGAATGCCCAGACCGGCGAGATTACGAGCTGGCAGTATCATGACAACCATCCCGCCCGACTCGCCGGCGATGCCGGCCTGCCGACATCTGGACGCCGCTTCGTCCTGAACACCCCGGTCTCCGAGGAGGATGTCCGCCAGTTGAAGGTGGGAGATGTCGTGATCCTCAACGGCCCGATCTTCACCGGCCGCGATGCGTTGCACAAGTACCTCTCGACCCACGATTCCCCCGTCGACCTCGACGGCGCCGTGATCTATCACTGCGGCCCGGTCATGCTCAAGGATGACGCCGGCAAGTGGCACGTCAAGGCCGCCGGTCCCACCACCAGCATCCGCGAGGAGCCCTATCAGGCCGATATCCTCAAGAAGTTCGGCGTCCGGATCGTGATCGGCAAGGGAGGGATGGGGGCCAAGACCCTGAACGGCCTCCGCGAAGTCGGCGGGGTCTATCTCAACGCGATCGGCGGCGCGGCCCAGTTCTACGCCGAGAAGATCGTCGACGTCACCGGCGTCGATTTCCTCGAAGAATTCGGCATCCCCGAGGCCATGTGGCATCTCCAGGCCCGTGACTTCCTCGCCGTCGTCACCATGGATAGCCACGGCAACAGCCTCCACGCCGATGTCGAGAAGGCAAGCGGGGCAAAATTGGAATTGCTGGCGGTCTAGGTGGCTCACCATGAGCCGACCTGTCCTGAGATGCCCGCCTTTTGAGGATTGTTGAAAAAGACTCAAGTTGCGCGATTGGTCCTGACAGGATCGCCGATCCTCGTAAAATGCCGGCCGAGTCGCGGGCTCCGCCGGGATTGGTCGAGGGTTCCCACGGATGGGACGGTTAGATCCGATTCACAGGCCGATCGAAGAGTTCCGGGCGGCGGCAATGCCGACGCC
>CALKTZ010000477.1 GCA_937997355.1 uncultured Planctomycetales bacterium
GAGTGGGAATCCTACTGGGCCGCACCCTGAGTGCCAACTTCGAATGGGGCACCCCGGCATCCGAATCGGCATTGACCAAAATGGGAATGCAACGTACCTTCCCGCCCGTCTGTTTCCATGCCTGCGAAGGCTTCTCGATGGATGAGTTGGGCCAATCTTTATCCAGGGCACTGGACACTCCAGTGGGGGTGGCGCATCGCCATGCGGCGCCGGGCGATGACCGTCGGATGGGGGTTCACCCTCCTGCTCCTGGCCTCCGAGGCGGGATGCGGCTGGCTTTCGTTCCGGCACCGGGGGCCTTATTCACTCGCGCCGGAGCAGATGGTCCGTTTCCAGCAATTGAGCGAGCAAGCCCAGCAGGCCGTCGACAAAGGCGACCCGCAGGCCGCGCAAGCGATCCTCCATCAGCTCGTCGCGCTGGATCCTCGGTCGGCCGAGGCCATGCTCAGGCTCGGCAAGGTCCTCCAACTCCAGGGCCAATCCGCCGAGGCGGAGGCATGCTTCAAGCGCGCGCTGGAAATCGATCGCGACTACCCCGAGGCCCTCATCGGCCTCGGCCAGATGGAAGCCAATCGGGGAGGCATCGATTCCGCGCTCGAACGATTCCGGACCGCGATCGAGCTGGAGCCGAATAAACCCGACGCTCACATGGAGCAAGGGCGAGTCCTCGAAGCGGCGGGCCGAACCGACGAGGCGATCGCCGCCTATTTTCGGGCCTCGGAATTCAACCCGAACCAGTCCGAGATCGCGCTCCGGATCGGTTCCATCCAGCTTCAGCAGAATCAGCCGGACCAGGCCCTGGTCCGCTTCGATCAGGTCGTCGAGCTTGCGCCTGGAAACAGCGAGGCCAGGCTCTTGCGGGGCCGGGCGAACCTCATGCTTCGCCGACTTCCCGACGCGATCAGCGACCTCAAATTCGCCGTGGCCCAACTCCCGAACCGGCCGGATGCTCACTATTACCTGGCGCTCGCCCTCGAAGCCGATAACCGGCGTGCGGAGGCCCTGGAATCCGCGAACCGGGCATCCAAGTTGGCGCCGGACTTCGCCGGAATCCGCGACCTCTCAACACGCCTTCGCCGATGATCCGATCGTCTCAGCCACGATACGGTACGTGCCGGATGTCGCAAGCCGGCAATCATCCCATGATCACGAATGGCTCGCCCGCGTCGGCCGCTTCCTTCAACCCCGCGAGCAATTCCTCCCATTGATCGCCGATGACTTGATCCCGGTTCCGCTCATCGGCCATGAGAGTTTCGAGCCGATCGACAACCTCGCGACTTTCTTCCGGGCTCAGTTCGCCACCGGCGTCGTTCCGCCACAATAGCGGCGTGATGGGATCGCCAATCTCCGACCAATCGCGTTGCCCGCCGAAGCCACGCATCTCCTCGAGTCGCACCCCGATCATCGCCGCGAGGGTCCGACGAAACGAGCGAAACGACCCGTGGCCGAAGTGCGCATCACCGTGGGAAAAGTCGACACCCATCTCGGCCTCATTGCGGTATTTGTTGATAGGCCGCCATCCAAACGAAATCCCATCGACAGCCGGTCCGCAATGAGACCGGCTGCATGGGGAATATGACCTCTTGCCAGCCTCAGTGCTTATCCGCGACGACCGGATTTCGCAGCAGGCCGAGTTGGTCGATTTCCACCTCGACGACATCTCCCGGCTTGAGGAAAACGGGAGGCTTGCGGGCCATTCCGACGCCGGGCGGCGTGCCCGTGAAGATCATGTCGCCGGGCTCAAGAGTGACAACCTGAGAGAGGTAGGCGATCAACTCGTCGATCCGGAAGATCAACTGGTTCGTGTTCGAATCCTGCATGGTCTCGCCGTTGAGACGCAGCCGAATCCCGAGTGCATGCGGATCGGGCACCTCATCCGGGGCGACAAGCTCGGTCCCGACGGGAGCGAAGGTGTCGAAGGTCTTCCCCGCAATCCACTGCTTGCCCGGCTTGTTCAGCTGCCAATCGCGGGCCGAAACATCGTGGCCGACCAGGTATCCTCCGACCGTGCTCAAGGCATCCTCACGGGGAATATGCCGCCCGCCTTTCCCCATGACGACCACCAGCTCGGCCTCGTAATCGACCTGCGTGCTCACGGAGGGGAGCACGATCGATTCGCCGTTGGCGATCAGGCTCGAAGGGAATTTCGCGAAGATGACCGGTTCCTCGGGAATCGGTACACCGCTCTCGATGGCATGATCGCGATAATTCAGGCCGATGCAGATGATCTTCTGAGGATTCGGAATTGGCGGCAGCACTTTGACCTTGGCCGGATCGTGAACGACGGAGCCGCGGGCCACCGCATCCCAGGCTCTCTTCTGACCGTCGAGGCCCGATCCCAGGATGCCTTTGACGCAGGACGGCACCGACGAATCGGCCGCGTTGACATCCACATAACGGCCCTGAAAAACTCCGCACGCCCTCGGCCCCTGTTCGGTGGCCACAGTGACCCATCTCAACGGCGAATCTCCTCGATGTCGGACAATGCTGATCGGCCGGCGAAATCGATCCCGCCGGCCTGTCGGCCGCGTTTCGGCCACGGCACAAGGCTTTCAATTTACCCCATGTTCGAGCCGCTAGCGACCTGATACCGAAAAGTTCGATCCGAGATTCATGCGGCCTACCTCGATCGCGAAGAAATTGTTCGATCGAGGTCATGGCAAACGCAGGCTGCGAATCCTAATAATCGACTTCTGAAATCATAAGGAATCGCGCGCGATCGAATATCGTTCGAGTTGCCGTAGGGTACTTGCGAGATCTCATCATGTTGAAGTCGAATGCGTTGACGCTGGCGCTCGCCTTATCTTGCGGCATGACGGATCAGGCGGTAGCGGCTATTGCGGAGGGGGATCGCCCCAATATCGTGATCGTCATGCCCGACGATATCGGCTATGGCGACTTCTCCTGCACGGGGAACCCGATCATTCAGACCCCGCATCTCGACGCCTTCTACAAACAAAGTGTTCGGCTGACCGACTTCCATGTCAGCCCGACTTGTGCACCAACCCGGGCCGCGCTGATGACCGGGGCGCACGAGTTCAAGTCGGGGGTGACGCACACAATCCTGGAGCGAGAACGTCTCGGCCTTCATTCAACCACACTGGCCCAGGTGCTCCAGAAGGGGGGTTACTCAACCGGGATCTTCGGCAAATGGCACCTCGGAGACGAAGCCCCGTATCAGCCCGGCCGACGCGGCTTCGATGAAGTCTTCATCCACGGCGCGGGAGGAATTGGACAGTCCTACCCCGGGAGTTGCGGCGATGCCCCCGGGAATACCTATTTCGATCCGGCAATTCTTCACAACGGCGTTTTCGAAAAGACCAAGGGATACTGCACCGACGTCTTCTTCACCCAGGCCTTGTCCTGGATCGATTCGCGTCGCAACTCCGGGAAGCCGTTCTTCGCACTGATCACACCCAACGCCGCGCATGCACCGCTGCAATGCCCGGAAGACTATGCAATGCGCCACGCCGATCAGGTTTCCGCCATGGCCGCCAAGTTTTTCGGGATGATCGAGAACTTCGACGACAACTTCGGCCGGCTGACCAAGGCCCTTCAAGAATGGGGCCTCGGGGAAAATACATTGGTTATTTTTCTGACGGACAACGGCGGAACCGTGGGGGCTCAAATCTTCAACGCCGGGATGCGCGGCACCAAAAATACTCCCTATGAGGGGGGCACCCGCGTCCCTTCCTTCTGGAGATGGCCGAAGGGTTTCAAAGGCGGGCGCGATGTCCCCGAGCTCACCGCGCATATCGACATTTTTCCGACCCTGGTCGAAATCGTCGGAATTTCGATCTCGGAAGATATCCGCAAACAGTTCGATGGCAGGAGCATCCTGCCGCTCCTGAAAGGAACTCAGACCGATTGGCCGAATCGCTCGTTCATCGCGCATACCGGCCGCTGGGAGCGCGGAAAGGCGAAAGAGGCGAAGTATCACTCGGTCTCGATCCGAGATCGTCGCTTCTCGCTCGTCAACAATTCCGAGCTTTACGATTTGAAAGCGGACCCGGGCCAGACCAAGAATGTGATCGCCGAGCACCCCGATGTGGTGAAACAATTCCGGGCCGAATACGACACGTGGTGGGAGAGCATCCTCCCTCGGCTGGTCAACGAGAACCTCGACGGGCCGAAGATCAACCCTTATAAGGAACTCTACCTGAAGCAATTCGGAAGTCTTCCCAAGGAATCGAAGGAATCTTCCAAATCACCCGACGCCTCGGCCAAACCAAAGGAGTAAGACGTCTCCGTTCGAGTGATTGAGAGACGCCCCGCTCCCAGGGTCAACTCGTTCGAGCCAGATCCTGAAGCTTCTTGATCAGGTCGATCGCCTGCTCGGGGCCGAGGGCCTGGGGATCGATCCGCTTCAGCTCATCGAGCAGGGGATCGGGGAGGGCCGCGAAGAGGCTCCCTTGAAGGGCGCGGCCCGTCTTGACCTTGGTGCGAATGGGCGCACTCTCGGGGAGCCCAGGATCGGGGCCGTGCTGCTTCTCAAGGAAGGAGAGAATCTCGCGGGCACGGTCGAGCACGGCCGAAGGCACCCCCGCAAGCTTCGCGACATGAATGCCGTAGCTCTGGTCGGCGCCACCCGGGATGATCTGGTGCAAAAAGACGACCTCGCCCTGGTTCTCGCGAATCGCCACGTTCGCGTTGCGGAGCCGGGGCTTGGTCTTCTCCAGTTCGACGAGCTCGTGATAGTGCGTGGCGAACAAGGTCCGGCACTTCGTGACGTCGTGGAGATGCTCGGCGATCGCCCAGGCCAGGGAAACGCCGTCGAACGTGCTGGTCCCTCGGCCGATCTCGTCGAGAATCACCATGCTCCGGGGCGTGGCATTATTGAGGATGTTCGCCGTCTCGGTCATCTCGACCATGAACGTGCTCTGGCCCCGGCTCAGCTCGTCGGTTGCTCCGACTCGCGCAAACAGCCGGTCGACGATCCCGATTCGGGCCATCCTGGCGGGCACGAAACTGCCGATCTGCGCGAGAATCGTGATCAAGGCCACCTGCCGGATGTATGTGCTCTTGCCGGCCATGTTCGGGCCGGTGATCAGGACGATCGTGCCGCCGTCGTCGCCGAGCCGCGTGTCGTTCGGCACGAAGTCGCCGCGAGTCATCAGGGCATCGAGGACCGGATGTCGCCCG
>CALKTZ010000478.1 GCA_937997355.1 uncultured Planctomycetales bacterium
GCCGGACGTGCTCCGGATCGTGTTGGCTCCAGAAGCCGTGATGAACCCGATCCAGGCCGATCTCGACGAACTGGAAATAATCCCATTTGGTATTCTTGAGGAAGTGTCGCACGACCTGGAAGTGCTTGCGACTCATCTCGTAGATCTCGTCGCGCAGCCAATCCTTGTTCTCGGTGCGGAAACCCTTCACGTCCACCGAATAGTCGCCGACGAGTTTCTCGATCTCTTGCGCGACCGACGCGGGGTGCGTGTAGACCGCCGTCTTGGTGTCCGGCGTCAGGAAGCAGCCGACGCAGATCCCGTTCACCTTGCGGGGTGGGAATGCCGGGGGGACGCCGATGAGGACGGAGCGGCCCCCCTCGCGAGCGATCTGGTCCCAGATGGCCAGGGCGGTGATCGACTTCGAGTTGACGATCCCCATGTTCTTGTAGGAATGGTCGACGCGATTTCGGAAACCGTAGACCCCGAGCGAGCCCGGATCCTGGCTGGTGGACATGCACATCCACGCCGGGACGGTGATCGGCGGGACGACGCTTTCCAACTCGCCGAAGCTGCCGGCTTCCATGAGCCGGCGAATGTTCACCAGGTTTTCGTCGCCGAAGAGCAGTTCCGGGGCCGCACAATCGAGGCCGATGACGAGGACTTTCATCGTAGTAACGATCTCCCTTCGAGCTCGGGGCTACCGGGAACTCCCAGCGCCGCCAGAATCGTCGGGGCCAGGTCAACCAGCCGAGCCCCCTCCCCCCGATAAGGCTGATTCAGAAAGAGCGAGCCGGGGACCAGGCTCGGATCGACGACGTGGTCCCCGCCCCATTTCTTGGTGTTATCCTGGAATAGCGACGAATCCATCCCGCCGAGCGTCGAGGCCCAGGAGGCGCGATACCCCTCCGAGAAATTCACGAAGAGGTCCGGGGCGTCTTCGGTGGATGGGCCGGAGTAGAGATCCTTGCGGTCGGCGACCGAGCGGACGGCGAGACCTCCATCGAGGGGATCGAGCAACCCGGTCAGACGATCGGCAATCTCAAGACGGGTCGCCGCGGTATCCCCCTCGTGGACCGTCCCATTCCCTTCCCGGCCCCGGATGTTCAGGTAGATGCCGCCGAGCCCCATCGCATAGGCTTTCGTCTGATCCCAGTCGATATCCTGGAACTGGTCGCGCGTCGGGTCCGACGGGCTCACCCCTCGCTTGAGGGCGAGATAACCGTTCTCGAGGAGCCATCGATTCAGGTCGACCCCGCGGCGGAAACCACAGAATCCGTGGTCGCTCATGGCGATGAGCAGCGTTTCGTCGTCCGTGTAGTTGAGGGCCATGCCGACGACGTCGTCCGCGCGGCGATACTGCTCCTCGACGGCCCTTGCAAGGGCCTCATTCGGCTCTTGCCCCTGGTTGGCCGGATGAGACGGATCGCGGAATCGCCAGAGCATGTGCTGCACGCGATCGGGCGTGTCGTAGAGGCAGAAGAACAACCCCTCCTCGAACCGATCGAGCTCGTGGAGCATCATCCCCGCCCGTTCTCGCCAGATGTCGTCGGCCTGGGCGAGAAAGGCGTCCTCGCCGAATCGGCCATTACTCAGCCCGACATGATCCTCGATCATGCCCGCGGTGGCATAGGGGCCGAGGTCGTTGGCAAGCTCCTCGGCGAATGCCCGTGGGGTGCTGATCGGGAACATCGGCTGTTCGGGGTCGAACTGGATCGGCGTGGCATAAAGCTGGAAGGTCGGGCCGACTTCGACCAGATAAAACCGGACCATCCCCCGGATGGATTGGAGGAGTCCGGCCTTGAACTTCACGCGGAGCCAGTCGCTCCATTCGCCCCGGCGTAACGAGAGCTCGGCGGGAGTGCCCGAAGATCGAAGCACGGCGGTTCCGTTCTCGCGGTTGAGCTGGATGGTCACTTCGTGTCGCAGGCTGGACCGATCTCGGCCGTGATTCGGCCCGATCAGGTGGGTCGTGATCGAGCCGGAGGCGTCGGGAGCGACGCGAACGATTTGCTCACTCTCGCCGTGACTGACATTTTCGGCCGAGGTGTAAAACGTCGCGGTGCCGAAGCCCCCTCGGAGGTCGGGGACCCCCATGCCCGAGAGGAGACGCCCTTCCAGCGGGGCGGGCGGATAGGTGCAGGGGCATCGAACGATCGACGAAGGAATGCCCTTTACCGAGAGACGTTCCCAGACGGTCGTCCCCTTCCGGAGATTGACCGCCTTGGGGGGAGAGAAGGCATTCGGCTGCTCGTAACGGTTGAGGGCGACATCCAGCCGATAATTCTTCGGGTCGCGCCGGAGGAAGTCGAAGATGCCGTGACCGCCGGGGTTCACTCCCGTGGCAAACGTCGACCAGGCCACCGGCGTCTGGGCCGGGGTCGTGGTCGCCACGCGAGAGAATCCCCCGGCCTGCCGAAGTTTGGCGAGGTGAGGGAGTTCGCCGGCATCAAGCAACGACTCGGCCACGCGAGGATCGAGCCCGTCCAGTCCGATCACGATCACCCGTTTGATGACGGATCCTCCTTGCGAGAGCTATCGGCCATCATGTTCGAGCCCGGGGCCTGACGATTTTCGGGACGGACCCAGCTCGGAACTTCGCCTCCCCGATGAGGGCGGTCGCTCCTCATCCCCGTCGACAGGCGTGACTGCGACGGCTCGGCAGCTTGTTTCGACTTCGATCCGAAACCGGAGGCGGCGGCCTTCAAGACTCTCAACGCGAAACGGAGCGAGCCTCGCCCCATCATCATGAGGAATCCCAAACTTGCCGCCAGCACCGAGGCCAGCGGAAGGGTCGTTTCAGGGCCGAAATAGGCGAAGAACACGATCCTGCCCTCCTTAGCAGTTTGAGTTCTCTCGGCGAGGGTGACGGGGCTGAAATGCCGAGACCTTGGCTCATCCTTCGAATCCTGAAGGATGGTTATCGTCTCTCAAGCCCTTAAAAATGAAATGCAACCGCTTTTTGGGGCTCGAATGAAACGGCAAGGCGCTTTCTGGTCCGCAGTCCCACCCCCTGAAGCCCCCTGACGATCGGCACGGGGCCAACATCGCTTCCGGACGGCTTTCCTCGGATCAGGTGCGCGAACCCTAGCAGCTTGCGAAGATTTCGCCAAGATGATTCGTTGAAGAATCGCCTCCAAGGGGTTGAAAACGAGGTGTTTAAGACTCCAGGCTCGCCTCGGTCGGCTCGCCCGAAATGGGAGGATCGTTCAGGCCCGGGAACGTACCGTTGAGCCTGAAGCAGCGGGGCATCCTCCTCGTTGAAAGGGTGCTGTTGGGTTGCGGTTGCCGGGAGGCTCCGCTCGCCCGTAAGATGCGGGAGAGCCGGTTACAGATTTACGATCGGGTCGATCGCGTCCACGCGCAAGAAATCGGAGCCAGCAACCCGAAGCCATGGCGACTACCTTCCTCCACGCGGCCGACATCCATCTCGATAGCCCCTTGCGGGGCCTCGAAAGGTATGAGAATGCGCCCATCGATCGAATTCGCGGGGCGACCCGGGGATCATTGGTTCGCCTGATCGATCTCGCGCTCGATCGTGGCGTGGACTTCGTGCTGATCTCCGGCGACCTCTACGACGGCACCTGCCAGGACTACAACGCGCTCCTCTTCCTCACGGCACAGCTCGGTCGTCTCCGAGATGCCGGGATTCCGGCCTTCATCATCGCCGGGAATCATGACGCCGCCAATAAGATGACGCGGACGCTGAGCTTTCCCGACAATGTCCACTTATTGAAGGCGGATCGCTCCGAGACCAAATGTCTCGACGATCTCGGCGTCGCGATTCACGGCCAGAGCTTTGCACGGGCCGCGGTCCTGGAAAATCTGGCGGCGGCTTATCCGTTGCCGATTCGAGGGCTGATCAATATCGGCCTGTTGCACACCGGGCTCGGAGGGGCCGACGGGCACGAACCTTACGCCCCCTGCTCGCTCGACGACCTCCGCGCGAAGGGCTATGACTACTGGGCGCTGGGCCACATCCACACCCGAGGCATCCTTTGCAAGGATCCGCTGGTGGTCTTCCCCGGCAACACGCAGGGGAGGCATATTCGAGAGACCGGAGAAAAAGGCTGCCTCCTCGTCTCCTTGGAGACGAACGGGACGTCGGAATCGCACTTTCAACGATTGGACTCGGTGCGGTGGGAGCGAGTTCGGATTGATGTTTCGGAGGCCTCGAGCGAGTCGGAATTCCTCGATCGGGCCGCGCGTCGGATCGACGACCTGCTCGCGCTGGAGGCCGATCCCGAACGGCTGCTCGCGGCTCGCGTCGAGGTTCATGGGCAGACTTCGCTGCACGACCGATTTCACTCGGCATCCGAGCGATACATCAACGAGATCCGGAGCCTGGCCATCGATCGCGGCCAGGGCCGAATCTGGGTCGAGAAGGTCGTCGTGCAGACCAAACCGACGCGATCGATCGTCCTCCCCGACGGACCCATCGACGAGATTCAGGAGATCATCGCCTCGCTCCGGGAAGATCCGAACGCGTGGGGTGAACTGGTGAAGGATCTGGCCGATCTGCGACGCAAGCTCCCATCCGAGTTTCTCCAGGATTCCGACTCGCCCCGGCTGGATGATCCCAGATGGCTCGGGACCCTCCTCGATCAGGTTGAACCGCTCCTGTTCGATCTCCTCCTCAGCCCCGACCGATCGACGACCTCATGAAGATCCTGAACCTGAACCTGAAAGCCGTCGGCCCGTTCATCGACGTCGTCCTCGATTTCTCGCGAGGGAATCATGGATTGCACGTGATTCTCGGCGCCAATGAAGCGGGGAAATCTTCCTCGTTGCGGGCGCTTTCGTATCTATTTTTCGGGTTCCCTCATCGGATCACCGACAGTTTCGTGCATCAGCCCGAAAAGCTCCGGGTGGGGGCATCCCTTCAACACCACGACGGCTCCGTCTTCGAGTTCATCCGGCGCAAGGCGACGAAGAATGAGCTTCGCGCCGGCGACGACTCGACGATCATCGAGCCGGGGGTGCTGCAACGCTTCCTCGGAGGGCTCGACCCGGAGTCGTTTCATCATCGATTCGGGATCGACCACGGCCGGCTGCGGATGGCGAGCGAGGAGATTCGAACCGGCAAGGGATATTTCGGGGAAATGCTCTTTTCCGCCGGTGCGGGCCTTGCCGGTCTGCGGCAGGTCCAGCAAATCCTCCTGGATCGGTCGGGCGAGTTGTTCAAGCCTCGCGGTCAAAACCAACGGATCAATGCGGCCCTGAGCGGCCTTCGCGATGCCCAGACTTCGCAGAAGGAATATCAACTCTCGAATGAGGAATGGAGGAAGCATCGCGAGTCGCTCAATCAGGCGGAGGAGAAGGCCCATGAGTTGAGCACGCAACTCGCCGGGCTACGCGCCGAGCAGAACCGGCTCAACCGGCTTCGCGATGCGGTGATCCCCGTCTCGCGGCGCCGCCGGTTGCTGGAGGAGCAAAAATTCCTGGGAGATACGCCCCGGTTGCGTGACGACTTCGGCGGCGAGGCCCGGCGCGCCATGGATGCGTCGCTCCTTGCCGACCGGGCGATCGCGCAGGCCGAGCAAGCGGTCAACGACCTGACCGCGCAACAGGAACGCCTCCATCCGGCGGCGGACGTGCTGAGCGCCGGCGACGAGATCGAGGCGCTCCAGCAACGCCTGGGGGCGGTGGAGAAGGCCGCACGCGACCGCATTGAACGAGACAAGTTGAAGAACGACAAGGAGCATCGGGCTCGGCAGATCCTCCGCGAGCTTTGCTGGCCGATCGATCTCGAGCAGGCCGAGTCGAGGAGACTCCGCGCCGACGAGGCCAAGATCATCCGGGCGTTGGGGCAGCAATACGCCAAGCCTCGCGGGCAGCTTGATGAGACGAACGCCGCGATCGCTCGACAGACCGAGCACATCGCCGATTCGAAGCGGGAGTTGGCTTCGCTGCCGGAGGTCCCCGAGATTTCCGGCCTGCGGCGGGCCCTTCGAGCCGCCCGAAAAGGGGGAGATCTCGATGCCCAACTGGAGAAGTTACGATCCGAGCTTGCGAAATCCGAGAAAAAGCTGGGCCTGGCCCTGGCGCAACTGATCGGCTGGGAAGGTTCGGCCGATGAGCTTCTTCGGCTCTCCGTCCCGAGCAAGGAAACCCTCGATCACTTCGAAGAACGGTTCCAAAAATGGGAACGGCAACGGGAACGGCTCGCCGAGAGTCGAGAGAAGGCCCACGAGTCGATTCGAAACCTCGAATCGCAGGTGAAGGCGATCGAACATGCCGGCGTTGTCCCGCTTGAGGCAGACCTCGACGGAGCGAGAAAGCTTCGCGATCAAGGCTGGCGATTGGTCCGTCAATCCTGGCAGGGCGAGTCCATTGAGGAAGCGCAGGCCCGCTCGTTCGTCGAACATTTCGAGAGAACTAGATCTCTCGCCGATGCCTACGAGGAGAGTGTTCGCGACGCGGACTCCATCGGAGATCGGCTCCGGCGTGAGTCGGCGAATGTCGCCCGCAAGGCGCAGTGGATCTCGGAGATTCAGCATCATCGCGAGGCCATTCAGTCGCTCGATGGCGACCTGAGCGAAGTTGACCAGGAGCGGCAGCGGATCGAAGCCGACTGGAAAACGTTGACATCCTTTTTGAAGATCCCGACCGGACGATCCGTCGGAGAGGTGCGGGCCTGGCTGCGCGATCGCGATCAGGTTGTTCAACTCGCGGAAAAGGTTCAGGAGGTACGCGACCAACTCGGACCGATCGAGGCCGCGCGGACGTCGAGCATCAACGCCCTCCAGATCGCTCTCGGCGAGCGAGCGGGCGGATCGACGACTCTCGCCGATTGCATCGAGCACGCCGAGGACCTGATCCTGGAGGCCGACAGGATCATCAAACGCCGCGATGGGTTGGAGGCGGCGATCAAGGCGGCGAATGCCGAGCTGGCCACCGCTCAACATTCGCGGAAGGCCGCCCAGGTCGAGCTCGATGAGCTGCGACAGAAATGGGCGCCCCTGATGAAGCGGATCGGCCTGGAACCGGACGCCGACCCGCTCCAGGCCGAGGAGGTGCTCGCGAGGATTCAGGAGCTTGAGACCGTCCTTCGCGATCACGCCGGATTCGCGGTTCGCATCAAGGGAATCGACCGCGACGAGGCCGATTTCCAGGCAGCCGTCGCCGAGATGGCGACTCGGGTCGGCCTGAACCCCGCATCGGACTCCGCATACGACCAGGCTCGTGCGCTCGCCCTTCTCTTGAGGGACGAGCGTGCGGTTGAGTTGAATCGCGCGAATCTCAGCAAGCAGATCCGGGAAGAGCAGGCCAAACTCGCGAGCGCCACGGAGGAGCGCGAGGCCGCGCGGTCGATCCTGAATCGACTTTGCCGGGAGGCGGGATGTTCCAGTCCGGACGATCTCGCGGAGCTTGAAACGCGCTCTCGTTCGCGAGCTCGCATCGAGGACGAATTGCGGGCCTGCGAGGAACAACTCCTGATCGCGGCGGCCGGGGAGGATCTTCGGGCGTTCTCCGCCGAAGTCGAATGCCTCGACCCGGACGAGCTTTCCGCGACCTTGGGCCAGCTCGGCGACCGGGTGGGCGAGCTGGAACATCAACGCGAGGAGATGAATCGGACGATCGGCGCCGAGCGGGCGGCACTGGCTCGGATGGATGGGCAGGACCAGAGATCCGCTCAGGCCGCGGAGACCGCCCAGGCGTTTCTGGCCCAGCTTCAGTCGGATGTCGCGCGGTTCGCCGCGATCCGGCTCTCTTCGACCGTGCTCCAGCGCGCCGTCGAACGCTATCGGGAGAAAAGCCAGGGGCCGATCCTCGACCGATCGAGTGCCCTCTTCGCCGAGCTTACGGGGGGCTCATTCCGCGGCCTCCAGGTCGATGAGGATGGCAACGGCCGGCTCATCCTGAAGGGAGTTCGTCCCGATGGCCGCCACGTCGGCGTCGAGGGGATGAGCGAGGGCTCCCACGATCAACTCTACCTGGCGCTTCGGCTGGCGAGCCTGGAAACCTGGCTCGACGATAATGCTCCGGTCCCTTTTGTTGTCGACGATATCCTGATGAGCTTCGACGATCGACGCTCGACGGCCGCGCTCAGGGCCCTGGCCGATCTTTCGAAGAAGACGCAAGTCCTGTTCTTCACAAATCATCGGCGGCTCGCGGAACTCGCCGTCGCGGAGATTCCCTCCGATGTCGTTTTCGTCCAGGAGCTCCCGATTCGGATGTAATTGAGGGGCGTCGTCACTTCAGCCGGAATTCCCCGCTCGGATCTCGACAAGCGTCGCGGGGGATGGTCTGATTTGTGAATTCGCCGGGAAGCCCGATCCCAGCTCACTAGGATAAATCACTTCCATGGAATCGCTTCAAGGGCGTCTCCTCATCGCGGCACCGTCTCTCATGGATCCCAATTTCGAGCGGACCGTGATCCTCATCGCCATTCACGGGGAGGAGGGGGCGTTGGGCTTGATCCTCAACCGCGAGCTGGCCACGCCGTTGCCCGAGGTCTGGGAGAAGGTGAGCCAGGCCCCTTGTGCGCGCGATGAGCCCGTTCGGCATGGCGGCCCCGTCGGCGGGACGCTGATGGCCATTCACGAACGAAGAGACCTGGCGAATATCGTCGTCACGGAAGAGATTTACATCTCGACCGAGCTCGATGCGATGGAAGAGCTTGCCGGATCGGATGTGGGGCGAGTCTTCTTCT
>CALKTZ010000479.1 GCA_937997355.1 uncultured Planctomycetales bacterium
ACCGATCACGATCATGACGAGGTGCAGGTTGGGCCGGGGCGGATGATCTGCGGCATCGGTTTCCTGGCCTTTGCCCTCTACATGACCCCCGCTCTCTTCAATAGCCCTCCGCGGAGCCTGGTCTGGGATCGGTTGATCGTGGGGATTCTCCCCCCGGATTCGGCCGAATTGAATCCGCGTGAGACGATTGCCATCGCGTCGGGCGGGGCGTCGTCGGCTGGTTCACCGGCCCATGAGAGCCCCGCCGTTTCGACCGATCCCGAGAAGGCCCAACGCGAGCAGAAGAGCGTCCACGGTGTCGCCTGGGGGATGAGCTTCGAACAGGCGAAGGAGGTTGCCCGCGCTGAGAACAAACCGATCCTGATCGACTTCACCGGCGTCAACTGCGCCAATTGCCGGTTGATGGAGCGCCGGGTTTTGCCCCGACCCGAGGTTGTGAGCGTGCTAAAGGAGTTCGTCACGGTTCAGCTCTATACCGACCGCGTCCCCATCAAGTCGATCACCGCCGACGAGCGTGAGAAGCTGGCCGAGCAGAACCAGAATCTCCAGATCGAGCTGACCAGCGACTCCACCAACCCGTTCTATGTCGTCCTTTCGCCTTCGGGGAAGCTCGTGGACGTGAAGGGGGGCTACAACGAGCCCGGCGTCTTCGTCGACTTCCTGAACAATGCCCTGGGCAAGGTCCGCGATGTGACGAAGGTTGCCCAGACCGGCGTGAACCAATGAAGGATTATCAGAAACTCTCCCGAAATTGACATTTTCTCATTTTCGGTCGCGTGAATTTGATTGGACACCACCGATGGGTTTCTGGAATGACCTGATGTCTGGGAAGAGGTCGTTTGAGAAGGCCATGGGACCGGTTTCCTACCAGGCCGGGGGTATTAAACTCGTCTGTCCGCATTGTCACTCGGACGGCTTCTTCGAAGGCCGCAGGCTGATGAATACCGCCGGGATGACATTCTTTGGCCTCGATTGGGCGGAAAAAGAGGTGACGATCCTGACGTGCGGACGTTGTGGGCTCGTTCCAGTGGTTCGGCATTCGGCCCCAAAGGCTTTCCGCGGAACAGCAAGCGTCTGGGTAGTCGCGAAACTCCTGATGAGTCCGGTTCAGCGATAGAGCGGCTCAAGTCCTAGCCGTTTGCGCGCGGCCTCGACCTCTTCCGGATCATTGACCGGGAACTGGGGCCGCTGGCCACGCAGCACGCCGACAACCTCCTCGGCGATCGTGACCGCCATGTTTCGCAGCCCTTCCTCGGTCTGGGCGGCACTGTGAGGGGTGAGCATGACGTCGGGGCGGCCAATCAGCGGGTGATCGGGGGGAGGCGGCTCGATGTCGAAAACATCGGCCCCATAGCCCCAAAGGCGTTTGGCGTCGAGGGCCTCGGCGACCGCCGCTTCGTCGACGACCGGCCCCCGGCTGGTGTTGATCAGGATCGTGTCGGCCGTCGTCAACTCCAGGGCCGCGCGATCGATCAGCCGGCGTGTCGACGGATCGAGGGGGACGTGGAGCGTGATGTAGTCGGCCCGTTCGAGGATGCCGCGGAAGCTCACGCGGCGGGCGCCGCAATGCCGTTCGACGTCTTCAGGAGCGGGGACGATGTCGTGGTAGAGGACGTTCATCCCGAAGCCGAGATTGGCAAGCTCGCCGACACGCCGACCGATCCGGCCGAAGCCGATGATGCCCAGGGTTTTGCCGGCGATCTCCCGCCCCTTCATCGAGGTCCGGGCGTGATAGTTCCCCCTGGCCAGCTCCGACATCATCCTCGGGAAATGCTTGGAGAGGCCGATCATGAACGCGAAAACGTGCTCCGTTACGCTCTCGGTATTGGCCCCCGGCGTGTACACCACCTGGATGCCCCGCTCCGTCGCCGCGTCGATTTCGATGGCGTCATAGCCGACGCCGTGACGCCCCACGACCTTGAGCCGATCCCCCCGATCCATCAGGGCTGCGTCGACCACCCCGCCGGTCCGGATTACCAGGGCATCGGCCCCGACAACCTCTTGTTGCAGGATCTCCGGCGACGTGCCGCTGGCGAATCGCAATTCCCCCGCCTCTCGGAACAGGCTCAGTCCCTGCTCGTGCATTCGGGTCAGTGAAAGGATGTTCGGGCGTTCGGTCATGTGGGGTCTCGATGTCGGGGAGGATCGCGTCTTGGGCCGGTCCGGCCTGTTTGAGCCTGACAATCGGCGAGGTCACAGCCTATTATACAGGCCAACGATGCTTCGGATAACGTCCTGTCGGGGATCGCATGGGCGACGTGCAAGCCTCTTTTTCACGATCGTTTCGGGTTCGACTCTGGGCCGTCGCGATCCTGGCCATGCTGGCTCGATCGGCGGCGATCGCGATGTCGAAAGGCTTCGAAGATCCCGACAACTACCTGCCGCTCGCGCAGTCGCTCGCATCGGGAGAGGGGTTTTCGCTCAAGGGGCATCTCACGGCGTATCGGCCTCCGCTCTATCCCCTCTTATTGGCTCCGCTGGTGGCGACACTCGGCGACCAGGTTTCCTGGGGCATCGCCGGGCTTCATCTCCTCCTGGGCACCGGGACCGTGCTGCTCACGGCCCGCGCGGTTCGGAAGCTTGGATTTTCGGAGACGAGGGCGTTTGTCGCGGGGCTGATCGTGGCCGGTGATCCGACGCTGGTCTGGCTGTCTCAATCGGTGATGACCGAGACCCTGGCGGCGTTCCTGGTCGCCGCGTCGCTCGCGGCGTTCACGCGATCGGGGCGAATGGGTTTGATCCTGGGAGGGCTCTGTCGCCCGAGTCTGCTGGTGGGGGCCGGATTCTGCTGCGTGGTGGTTGCCCTGCTCGGTCCGGGCAGCCGCCCGCGAAGGCTGGTCGATTCCCTCATCCTCGGCGGGACGGTCGTCCTGGTGATGCTCCCCTGGGCGGTCCGCAACCGCATTGTGTTCGGCGAGATGGTCTGGACGACGACCCACGGCGGCTACACGCTGGCCCTGGCGAACAACCCGGTTTACTACCGGGACGTACTCAATGCCCCGAAAGAAAGTGTTTGGACCGGCCAGGATCAATGGTACTGGTGGGATTCGGTGAATCGCGAGACGGCCGGGATGCCCGAGCCGGAGGCCGATCGTTACATGAAGGCGAAGGTAATCCGGCTGGCCCTGGAACGCCCCGGCGACTTCCTGCGGGCGTCGATCGCCCGTTTGGAGCGGTTCTGGAGTATTGCGCCGGCGGCGGCTGTGTATCCCTGGCCGGTGCGGCTGATCTCCGCGCTATTCACGGTTCCCGTCTGGATCGGACTGCTCGCGGGGCTCTGGCGAAGGCGGATCTGGACGTGGCCCGCGATCGCGGCACCGCTCCAGATCCTCGGGCTGACCGCCGTCCACACGCTGTACTGGACCGACATGCGCATGAGGTCGCCGATCATCCCGGCGATCGCGATCGTGGTCGCGGCGTCGTTCCTCAAGGAACGGACAGCGAATCCGTCGCCGACGATTCCAGCGATATCTCCTCCTTCTGATTCGAGAAGACCACCCACCGCGACATCGTGAAGCTGATCCCCGTTGCCGCCACGATGCCGACCACGGCCGCCGCGAGCTTGTGCTCATTGAAGAAAGCCACGTGGGCCGGCAGATAAAGCCGGAGCGTGAAACTGAGGATGACCCCCAGCGCGTTGCCGAGCGCATAGGCCACAAACTGGTGGAGCAGGTTCCCCTTCATGGCGTCGTTGAACGTCAACCGTCGGTTCAGGCTGAAATTCCAGATCAGGGCGAAGAAGATGGAGAGCCCCCCCGCCGTGGCCAAAAGTCCCGAGTTGCCGAACAGCGAGGAATCCGCCAGGAAGAGCCAGGGGCGCGAAAACAGCCACTGGAAGAAGGCATAGAGCGACAGGTCGACGATCATCCCCGAGGCGCCGACGAGGCAGAATTGCACGAGTCGCGAGTAGTTGCCGAATCGCTCATCCAGGAGGCTCTTCACCTGCCGGACGTCGTTCAGCCCGGGGCGTCGCATCCGGACCCCATTCTCCCGCTCCACGGGGACATCGACCCGCTTTCCCGGGAGCCGGCTCACCAGATCCAGGACAAAAAACGAGCCCGCCGAGGGGGCCTTGGCCCGTGCCGCCACCGACGAGAGGGCCTCGTCGGCCAGGTTCCGTCTCAACCCGATCAAACCCGAAAATGGGGCCGCTGTTCCGAGCATGGGGCGTAAAATCCCCCCAATCCGCCCTGCTCCGTCAGAACCGGTAACATTCGCTCCCGCGGCTGGAGAATCGGTATTTACTGCCGACTTGCGAGAAGGAATCAGGCCAACGGCAACGTCGGCATCTCCCGCGATGACGGGATCGAGGACCTTCAGGACGGAGTCCGAGCCATAGCCTTGACGGGAGTCGACGACTACCGCAAGTTCGCCGGTCGCGGCGCGAAGCCCCGCATGGGCCAGTGAAACCATGCCGCGTTCGGTCGCCTCGATGCAACGCACGCCGTCGCCGTCGAAGCCCTTGAAACCATCCTGCCCGACGACCAGGAGGAGTTCGATCGACTCGAATCGACCGGAGACCTCCAGCGCTTCTCGGAACCGATCGAGTTCTGGCTTGGCGGGAATCTGATCGCGGAGTACCGGCAACACCACACTCAGACTGAACATGTATGCCGAGGCTCCTGAGTGTTGCAACGCGAGAGGCAAGGGTTGTCGCTCTGAATCGATTGGGTCGTCGGCCGCGTTTACCGCTAGACCATGGTAATGAGTGCGTCTCGTTGGTTCAACTTGTTTTGAAGGAATCACTTCGGTCGATCACGATCGTGTGCATCATGGGGAGGAGCGGCGATTTTTCGTTGAAGCCGTTTGACCGACGATTCGATAAAATTGGCTTTGTTCGGCGCATTCTTCATGACTCATTGCCGAGCGCCCGCTCGATCCAGCCGCCGCCGAGCACAAGATCGTCCTGGTAGAGTGTCACCACTTGTCCCGGGGCCACCGCCGGCTGGGGGACGTCGAACCGAACGCGGGCGCGACCGTCCGGCAACGCTTCCGCCGTCGCGGGCACGGCCTGATGCTGGGCGCGGATCTGGGCCAGGCAGCGAACTACCGACTCCGGAACCGGTCCCTGCCAGTTGACCCGCTCGGCTTCCAGTCCGGGAGCTTCCAATCGTGACCGGCGTCCGACCGTGACGGTTTTGCTCAAGGGTTCGATCTGGACGACGTAACGGGGTTCACCGACGGCGATCCCGAGCCCTCGGCGCTGGCCGATGGTGAAGCCTTCGATCCCGTCGTGCTGGCGAAGCACCCGGCCGTCCTCGTCGACCAGGGTTCCGGCGGTGTCCCGAACCGGACGAACTTCCCGGACGAATCGGAGGTAATCGTCGTCCGGGACGAAGCAAATCTCCTGGCTGTCTGGCTTGTTGTGGACGGGGAGCCCTTCGCGCTCGGCGATCCCCCGGATTTCCTCCTTCGGGTAATCGCCAACCGGAAACAGGACATGCGGCAGCAATTCACTCCGAAGTCCGAACAGGACGTACGACTGATCCTTGTGGCGGTCGCGCCCTCGGCCGACCC
>CALKTZ010000480.1 GCA_937997355.1 uncultured Planctomycetales bacterium
CGGTCGTGCGAAAAAAGGGACAGGCACGTCACTTCGTTCCGAGCCAGTCCCTATTTTCGCTCAAGCTTCTCGGTTCGACTCGATCACGCCTTGCCGACGAACGCGATGGCATCGGCGGTGCGGGCGAGGATGTCGTCGATCTGCTCGGGGCTCTCGAAGCCGATGATGAAGGCGTTGACGGTCCCCAGGCCGAGCACATAGCGGAGCGAGGCGTCCTTCCGCTCGGGGGTGGTGATACGCCCTTCGCCGAGGATCTTCATGCCGACAATCCCCTTGCCGGCGATGTGCATCTCCTCCAGCACCGAGGCGACCTCGTCGGGCTTCTTGTCGTCCATGATCAAGCCCTCGGGGTTGATCCGCGCCAGGTCGATCTCGACGAACGGCTCCTTGGCGGCCGAGCGGATCGGGTCCATGCCGTGGCAGCTCGTGCCGTGGGCGCGGATGATCTTCTCGGCCTTCGCCTGCATCAGATAGTCCATCGCGCCGCGATTCTCGACCTGCCAGTTGCCCTTGGTCATGCAGTGCAAGAGCACGATATCGATGTAGTCGACGCCCAGCTCCATCCGGTATCGTTCGAGGTGGCTGCGGGCGTCGGCCACCTTGGTGGCGTGGGTCTTGGTCTGAATCACGTAGTTCTCGCGGGGAACCCCCTTGAGGGCCTCGCGCAGATAGGTGTGCGAACCGTACTGGTCGGCGACGTCGAAGAAGCAGACCCCCCGGTCGATCGCGTGCCGAACGACCCGGGTGAACTCCTTCACCCCCAGCCGGGTCTGATTGCTGGCCTGGCCGGTGCCGACGCTGCCGGTCCCCATCCCGACCAGCGAGACCTGAATCCCCGACTTGCCGAGCGTGACCTTGTCGGTCGGGCTCTTGGGGAGCGCGTTCCGGGCGACGACACCGGCCCGCGTCGTCCCGGGAGCCAGCGCGGCGGTGGTCGCCATGGCCGCGGCCGTGGCCGCCGTTGCCTGAACCATGAAATCGCGGCGATGGACGGGAGGCGTCATGACGGTTCTCCTGCTGGCTTGACGGGGAAATGGTGAGGACGGGGACGGCGGACCGACGAAGGTCAACCGTTCTATCCCCGCAATTCTAACGCCGACCGTTCCGTGTTACCATAAGACGCGAAGACACCAAGAGGTCGCCCATTCGAGGTTCCAAGCGTGTTCACGGGACTTGTGGAAATACTGGGGACGGTCGAGCGGGTCGAATCCGAGGAGGCGGGCAAGCGGTTCACGCTGGCCTGGCCGGGCCTCGCCGAACCCCTGACGATCGGCGAGAGCGTGGCGGTGAACGGCTGCTGCTTGACGGTCGTCGCCGCCCACGGCGAGTCGTTCGAGATGCAGGCGGGTCCCGAGACGCTCCTGCGGACCAACCTGGGGAGCAAGCGCCCCGGCGATCGCGTGAACCTGGAGCGGTCGCTCCGCCTGAGCGACCGTCTCGGCGGCCACTTCGTCCAGGGGCACGTCGACACCACGGCCGTCCTCCTCGAACGCCGTCCCGAGGGAGAGTGGGAATTCCTCTCGTTCCGGATCGACGAGGCATGGACCCCGCTGATGGTGCCGAAGGGGTCGATCGCCGTCGACGGCGTCTCGCTCACCCTGGTCGAAGTCGGCCCGGACACGTTCTCGATCATGCTCATCCCCCACACCCTGGCCATCACCACACTCGGCCTCCTCAAGCCGGGAGACCGGGTGAACATCGAGACCGACATGCTGGCCAAGCATGTGCAAAAACTGATGCTCTCGGCGCGAGGAAGCTGACCCGAGCATTGATTCCGGTCCCCACCCTCGCAAAGCCCCGACCCTCCTCTCCGTCCTTCCAGGAGCCTTTCATCATGCGGATCAGCCGACTGGCGTTGCCGTGCTGGGCAATCGCGGCCGTTCTTTCCCTCGGGTCCGATGCCGACGCCGCCGAGTTGCGGGCGGGCGCCGCGAAGGTGGACATCACCAACCGAGACGCCGGGCCGGTCAATGATCCGCTCTACGCCAAGGCCCTGGTCCTGACCGACGGCACCACCACGGCCGCGATCGTCACCGTCGACGCGGTCGCGATCGCCGAGATCGGCTCGATCCCGAACAGCTATCTGGCCAACGTCCGGGCGAAGCTCCAGCAGAGCCTGAAGCTCGATCCGAAGCATCTGCTCATCAATGCCAGCCACTGCCACGGCATCGTCCGCGCGGATATCGAGGCGCGGACCGTCCGGGCGGTCGAGGAAGCGTATCGCAACCTGGTCCCGGTGAACGCGGGGGCGGGGGCCGGTCGCGAAGACCGGATCATGGAAAATCGCCGCCTGAAATTGAAGGACGGCACCGATTCCGACGTCCGGCACGCCTATTCGCTCCCCCCCGACGAGGAAGTGACCGAGGCCGGCCCGGTCGATCCGGAGATCGGCATCCTGCGGCTCGACCGCAAGGATGGCCGCCCCCTGGCCGTGATTTACAACTTCGCCTGCCATCCGATCCAGGGAGTCCCCAGCGGGGGGAACACGGCCGACATCATCGGCTTCGCCTCCCGGACGATCGAGGAGAACCTGGGCGAAGGGGCTACCGCGCTGTTCCTCCAGGGGTGCGGCGGCGACATCAACCCCATCGGCTACAAGGACTTCGACCACCCCCGCAACGCCGAACCCCTCGGAAACCTGCTGGGGCTTAGCGCCCTGCGCGCGATCCGGGCCATCGCCTGCAAGCCTGTCGAACACTTCGCAATCCGCAATGAGACGCTCCCCCTGCCCCGCGCGGATCTGGCGCAACGGATCGCCGAGCGCGAGGCCGAGCAATTGCGGCTCGTTCAGTCGCTCCAGGGGACGACCCTGAATCTCAAGGCGTTCCTGCCCCTGGCCGTGAAGTACGGCCTCTCCGGAGAGACCCCGTCCGCCCCCGCCGCGCATTACTTTCGCGAGAAGGCGATGGACCGCCATGACCTGGCCAAGCTCGACGCCGACAACCGCGCCAACATCAAGCAGTACGCCGCCAACATCATCACGATGGAGCGCCTGACGCGCCTTCAAACCAACCTCGCCCTGCTGAAGAAGCATCAGGCGAGGAACCGGGCGTCCGGGTCGAAGACGATCGACGTCGAGGTCGCGGGGCTGCGGGTCGGCGACTTCCGGCTCGTCACCTTCCCGGGGGAGTTGACGGTCCGGATCGGCCTGAATATCAAGAAGCGGGCTCCCCAGCCGTCAACCTTCGTCGCCGGCTACACGAACGGGTACATCTACTACGCCCCGACCGAGGAGCAGTTGAAGAACGCGGGAGGCGCCCAGGAAGACAGCGATTGCCTGCTCGGCCCCGGCTGGCAGGCCCTCTTCGAAACCAGGGCCCTCGATCTCTTGAAAGGGCTGTGAGGCACTCTATTGACTCGGTCGGCGGGGCCGTTCGGCGGCACGCGCC
The DNA here is from genome assembly GCA_937997355.1 of uncultured Planctomycetales bacterium. Lineage (GTDB taxonomy): Bacteria > Planctomycetota > Planctomycetia > Isosphaerales > Isosphaeraceae > CALKTZ01. Next base: position 3,390 of record CALKTZ010000480.1, read on the forward strand.
GATCAGAATACGTGTTTCCTTTAATTGAATATAAGAACACGTCCCCTATCTCGGAGGGGGGAAATAGGGGGGTCTTCGATGCAGGGCTTCTGCCCCATCCACCCCCTATAGTCCCCCTTGGCAAGGGGGACGGATTGGTTTCGGAGACCTTCGGTCGATGGTTTCGGCGGCGGCGTCCGGGTCACGCGCCGAACCGAAAGAGCTTGAAAAAAATTGTGGCCGCCTCTTGATCACAAGTAATATATTGTATTACTATGGGTCATCCAGGAGGGGTGACGCGACATGTCGGAAATGCACGAGAAAATGCTGACCTTCTTCGAGTCGAAGGCATTTTCCGCTCATCGCGATCGACTCGGCATCACCAATGACGACCTGCTTCAGCTACAAGTGCTGATCTGCAAGGACCCCGAGGCCGGCGACGTCATCAAGGGGTCGGGTGGCTTCCGGAAACTCAGGTTCGCGAAGCCTGGATCGGGGAAAGGCAAGAGCGGATCATTTCGGGTGATCTATCTCCATGTCCCTGCGAAGGGTTCTGTCCTCTTCTTCATGGTTTACCCGAAATCTGAAAGGTCCAGCACAACGGCCGCCGAGGTTAAAATGTTTGCAATCGCAGCCGCTGCTTTCAAAAACGAAATCGAGAAAGGGTAGGACGATGTCTCAGGCGAAGAAAACCAAGAAACCGAAGCGGGACCCAAATGAGATTTCGCCTCTCGTTGCCGAGGCGGTCGCGAGTGTGCTCGAACTTTGCGATCAGCTCAAGGCGGGGGTCCCGATCGAGCAGATTGCACGAGTGACGATCCTGCGGAGGCCGGTCGAAGCTACGGAGTACGGGCCGGATGAACTGAAGGACCTGCGTGAGAAGCTCTCCGCGACTCAGGCTGACCTGTGCTCCTTCCTCCGCGTCTCGCTCCCGACGCTGCGATCGTGGGAGCAAGGACAGCGGAAGTGTCCGAAGGTCGTCTGTCGCTACCTGGACGACATCCAAGCTTATCCTCAGATCTGGTCGGACAAGATGGCCAAGGGCGAGTGAGTTCTGTTCTACCCGAGCCCTCTTAAAACCAGCGAGCATTCGCGCGCAAAACCATCAGACAGGTACGGCAGGATTCCGCCCGGTTTTTGGAGACCTCACGCCTTCTGCACGCTCGGTTTGCCCGACTCGACGACGAACGAGGCCCGATTCACGGCGGGGCCTCCCGGCTTCGAGATGTCTTCCACGACGACGTAATCGCTCTTCCAGTTGGAAGGGGTGACGGTGCATCGCACGTAGCCGCGCTGGCGGTTGAGGAACTTGACGAACGGATTCTCGGCGAGGGCCGTCTCGGTCCGCTTGTCCTCGCGCACGCCGTTGCCGCCGCTGGAGATCGAAGTCCCCACGAACTCGGTGGCGATCACGGCGGTCTTCTGGTTCCGATCGTCGACGCGGATCTCGTTGACCCAGCTGGAATGGATATCGCCGGTGAGGATCACCGGGTTCGGCACGCGGCGGTCGGCCAGGAATCGCACCAGCTCGATCCGCTCGTGGGCCGCGCCGGGCCACTGGTCCATCGAGTAGCGTTCGCGATCGCCGAGGGCGTGGTCGGCCATCCCCATCATCACCTGCTGCGCCAGGATGTTCCAGGTGCCGGCCGAGTCGAGCAATTTGGACTTGAGCCAGCCGTTCTGCGCCTTGCCGAGCAGGCTGTTCTTCGGGTCGAGGGCGGCCATGTTGATTTCCGAGCCGCCGTCGCCGTTGGGCTGGTCGGTGAGCCGCCCGTAGGAGGCATCCCGATAGAGCCGCATGTATGGCCCGCGCGGCAGCGACCGCTTCCGCAAGGGCATCATCTCGTAATACGCCTGATAAGCATTCGCCCGCCGCGCCAGCAACTCCTCGGGGGAGACGCCTTTATCTTGCGAGATGTCGGCGGCGTAGTTGTTGTCGACCTCGTGGTCGTCCCAGGTCACGAACCACGGGCACTTCGCATGGGCGCCTTGCAGGAGCGGGTCGGACCGATATTGCGAGTGGCGCACGCGATAATCGGCCAGGCTCTCGATCTCCTTGCCGATGTGCTTGCGCACGGCGTTGTCGCGCCCCGGCCCTTCGTAGATGTAATCCCCGAGATGGAAGATCAAGTCCAGCTCATCCTTGACCA
>CALKTZ010000481.1 GCA_937997355.1 uncultured Planctomycetales bacterium
GCCAATACCGGCGAGTTGGAAAACGCGATGGCGCTGCTGAGCGATGCCGATTCAATCTCCATCTACTACTACCGGTTCGAGGCGTCCGAATTCGTCAAGCTCAAGGACAAGAAAGACATCACCCTCGATGAGATGAAGCAAATCTACCTGAAGACGAGGGGCAAGCACTTCGAGGTCCAGTTGCGCGTCGGCCCGCAAACGCCGAGCGGGACCCCTTGAACTCGAATTGTTAAAACCTTTTGAGGATTTCGATCAAGATGTTCATTTCGATTGCGGATTCGAATCGTCGGCAGCGACCACCCAGGCGGCACCATAGCCGATTTGATTCGACCCGTAGCGGATCCACATGTAGCCCTTATCTCCCCAGGCGATCCCCCACGAATTCTTGATCAGCCAGGCCTGCCTGGCATCATCCCAGCCGACCAGCAGGACCGCATGGTTGATTCTTGGCACACCTTCCTTGACCATGGCCTCCGACTTGCTCGCCGCAAGTTCCGAGAAGATGCCATCGGTATAGGCCAGGAATTCGGGACTCGCATACACTGCCACCGCGAGGGGGCCGTAACGGCAGAGCGCCTCCTTGAGCGATGTTTCAGTTGGGACTGATTGGGATTCCTTGGAATTCACGTATCCCCACGAGTTTGCCTTGTAGATGCGGCCGTGCTTCACATCCTTCTTGGTGGAATCGTCCATGGGAGCGTCGTCCGCCGAGCGGACTCCCTGCGTGACGAAGGAATCGAAAGCCCACCACCCCCCGGTTTTGGTCCCAGCCCCGCTCTTCTCGACCACCCAGGGGACGGAGACCTTGATCGGCGATGGGTTCCGCAACCGGTAACTGGATTCGAACGCATCGACCGAGACGATCGCCCAGTCGATGGATTCTTCCCCCTGATCCGCGACGGGGCCGACGACCCCCGTCGTCCGCCAATCCCAGGCCGGCAGGCCCGCAATGCAGGCCGTCGTGGCCTTGATCGGCTCGCCGGACTCCGCCGCATTCTTGACCGCTTCCATCTGCCTCGCCAGGCTGGGAACCGGGTCGAGCTTCGAATTGCGGAGGAACACGGAGGTCGGTCCCACGTCGAACTTGCCCCCCTTGGCCTTCACCTCGTCTTGAAGTTTGGTGAGCGAAATCTTGGTAGGGCCGTTGAGCATCAACTTGCCGAGTGACGCGTAAATATCCTTCGACGATGGCTCGACGCCGTCCCCGTTCGTCCAGTTATTCGCCTTGGCCCAGACACTCCAAGGAAATTGGCCGGAGGTAAATTTCTCGTATGCCCCGACTATCTGCGCCTTTTCAAGAACCCGTGCCTTCCGCTCGTCGATCTCCTGCTGTTTGAGCTTCTTTTCTTTCTTATCGGCCTCAGTCGAAGTCTTCCGCTCGGCCAGCGCCGCTTCCTGCTTCTCCAATTCCAGCAATTCCTTCCGAATCTTCTCCTTCTGCTCGGCCAGCCGAGCCGGGCTGAGGGGTTCCCCTTTCCGGTCGGGCTCGTGGGGTAAGCCTGTTCGAACCCAATCGGCCATCATGTCTTTTTTCCAGGATTCCCAGGTCGACTTTGAGATATTGGGGGTGTCCTTATCGTCCGGATTAACCCCCTTTTTCGCCGGGTCGGTATCCTCGCCAGCGTACTCAAGACGGGGAAACCGAAGCTTATAGTCCGATGTCCCCCAGATGACGGACCCTAGCAAAATTGCCGAAGCAATCAGCATCATCGCGAACGGCAACCAGCCGACGAGATGCTGGCCCACGCGGGACAAGAATGAGGGCTTCTTGTCCTTGTCGGGCATGTGTTTCTTGATGATTGACTTCTGCGTGACGATCGGCTCATCCAGCCCAATACTCTCGTCGAAGTGGATTTGACTCGCGAGTTGGTTTTGCTCCTGCTTATCGACCAGTTTTTGCAACAGGTCGGCGATCCGGTTCATGGTGATCAGGAGCTGCGCCTCGATCGGATTTGGCGTCGATTGAGGAGGAGGGGGGTTCGACGCCTCAGAAGAGGCCCAGGCATTTTCGGGACCTGCGGAATCGGCCGGTTGTGGATTGTCCATGGGTCAGGTCGTCCCGGAGTCACGAGCATCCAACACCCTTGTGCAAGGATACTTCGTTCTCTCGGAAGAAACCATCTCCGGGCGAACCCGACCCGTGGAACCCTCAAGACTCAGTGGTGGAACGGATGGCTATGAGGCGCAGTTTGGGGAGACGGCGTGGTGGGGGGCACGGAAACCTTAGGGGGTGCCTGCGTCGTCGGGGTTTGCG
>CALKTZ010000482.1 GCA_937997355.1 uncultured Planctomycetales bacterium
ATCCGCCTTGCAGCGTGCCCGAGTCTCGGAGGCCGCGGCGGAGCGACTTCGGAGGGCGAAGAGGCAGGGTAGGATCGGCGTCGATCCGAACCAGTCGAGGCAGCCGTTGCCCCGGTTGATCCCCCTGTTCCCGGCGAGCTCGTTCGTCCCCGGGTCCGAGTGCGGACACCGAGGACCCCTGCCGGCCGGCTCCCCCTTCGTCTGCATGGTCTGCCATGAGTCGGGACACGACGATCACCCCGGCCTGGTGCGCGATCCGGCCTCGGACCCGCCACCGGAGCCGACCGTCGTATCAACAAAGCCTCAAGTATCCAGGAGGCGGAAGGAGATCCAGGCGCCGAACGGATGCCAGACGACATCGGACCTCGGGGGCTTCCTCGCGGGGTGCCACATCGTGACCAGCAACGGATAACCTGCTACCCGTCCGACAACCATCTCGGCCGGCTTCGGCCGAGGTACCGGCGCGTCGAGGGGCCAGTATGCCCGGAGATGCTCCCTGCGTCGGTCGCATCTGACTTTTTGCATATTTTAGTCCGTGATGAGGAGGGGGTTCGAATCCCCACAATCCTACACGGCAAGTGTTATTTTAGGCAACATGCGTGGATCTTGAGAGTTAGGAAAATGCCTGTCTCGGCGTCCACCGGGTAATGCGTCCCATAAGGCTTCTTTTAGGACCCATCACCCACTTACCGAGAATAACCCCGGCGACGGCTCCGCCGGCGGAGATGTTCACATCTTGTACACCGGTCGCGAGAAAATAGGCGTCACCCCTCGTCGATCAGCTTGGCGATCGACCCCGCCTCGTCCTTCCGGTTGTCGTCGTAACGCATGAGCGTCCGCACATCCTTGTGCCGGGAGAATTGCTGGACCCTCCGGACGTCGCCGTGGGTCCGGTCGAGCGCGGCGGTGATCGCCTCGTGGCGGATCCCGTGGGGCCTCACCCGCCGGGCGATCCCGGACCGCTCCGCGAGCTTCGGGACCAATCGGCCGATCGACCGGCCGGTGAGCCTGGTCATGATCCCCGAGTACTTCACCCCCCGGTCCATCCTGTAGAAGAGGGGGCCGGGCTCCTCCCCCCGCGCGGCGATCCAGGCCCGGAGGGCCTCGGCCGAGCTGTCGGGGAGTGTCAGCCGGATCCGCTCCGATTGGCCCTTGCCGCGGATCCAGATCGCGGGCTCCCCGTCGAGCTCCGCGTGGGCCAGGTCGAGCTCGATCAACTCATTGCGGCGGAGGGCGCACCCCCGGAGCACGGCGACGATCGCGAGGTCGCGGATCGCCCGATGGTCCCCCAGCTCGGCAGATTGCCGCGCGGCGTCCCTCATCATCAGCCAGCCGTCCCGGCCCGGCCCGCGAGTGTCCCGGAGCTTGACCTGCTTCGGGGATCGCACGTCGATCGTGAACGTGACCTGGCCGAGGGTCCGGCCGAGCCTCACGATCGAGCGGATCGCCGCCAGCCGCCGGCCGACCGTCGAGGGGGAGAGCCCCTGGCCTTCGAGCCATTGCCGATAGCGCATCACGAGCATGTTCGCCGTCGCCTGGGAGCATTGAAACAGCGAGGCCACCGCCTGCTTCGCGGTGAGCCCCCCGCCGTAGAACCGGCCGAAGTCCTTGAGGTCCGAGTCGTAGGCGGCGAGCGTGTTGGCGCTGTACTGGCGGAGGAATGCCTCGACCACGTCGTCGGCCGTGATCGGCTCGTTGGTCGAGACGATCGCCGAGGGGTCATAGCGTCGGCGGGCGGGGAGGTTGGGCGCATCGGACATGGTGTGAGTTTCCCGGGGATGAAGATCGAAAGGAAAAGGCCCCTCCCCTTCCCCGGGGCAGGGGCCTTGGTTCGTCGTCGGCACATCTTCGCCGATCGGCAAGGTTTCAACCGCAAGGTCTACGCGGCCGCAATCTCTTCGCTTCCCATCAATCCATTTTCACTCTTGACGTCATTCCGCAGGGAGTAGGCGACCGTCTTCGCCAGCGCGAGGAGGGCCATCTCCGCGAATTGATCTCGCGTCAATCCGAGCCGACGCCGCGCGAGGTAGGTCCTCTCCACCACATCGGGGGGGAGGTGGAACGACACTTTCTCGCGTCCTTCCTGGGACGATTGCCGGCGTCGGATCACCCGGCGCTTCGGCTTGGATTCGCCCCCGCCCTCCTGCTCGTTCGCGAGGGGGATCGTCGTCGGCTTCTCGGCTTCTCGCTTTCCCATGGGGTCTCCTTTCGGGTTGAGACAGTTTCCTTATCGGTGACCCGGGCGGAAAGATTCACCACAACAACGGCGGTCGATCTCTCCATGACTCCGAGGCCGCTTTCGACACGCCGCTTGACGGCGGTTCGCATTTCTCAGACTTGAGATCGTCGTCCCATCGGTTCAGCCGCAAGGATGGGTCGACGGGCATCCTTTTCAACGCATCGACGAACGTGTTGTCGATGGCGGGCAAGCCAAGGACCGGCACGTTGTGCATGATCACGATGGGGGTGCCCCATTGCGGGATCTGATCGCCGTGCTTGACGTAACTGAACGTCGCGGAGGCCATCGTCACGCAGAAGGCCCGTTTCTGGTGATCCCAATTCACCGCGCGAAATTCGGCATCGTGGGGGAGTGGAGGATCGATCTTCGGCGACTGGACCAGCAGGCACCCGTCGCGACCCTCGACCAGGCGGGGCCCCTTCAAGAGATCGATCAGGACGCCCGGTGCGAAGTAGAGCAATCGGACCTGATTTTCGGCGGGGGAAGGCATGGGGACCTCCGGAGAGATTAGGGGAAATCGGACCTATCCTGATTGTATCCCACTCCCGCCGGCAAAAACTTTTCTCCAATCCGGAAGAATATTCTTGACGATTCAGAATCAAGAAAGTAATGTAGAGCAAGTGAAATGCAAACGGGGGCTGAGTGCGGTAACACCCAACCCCCTGAAGTGAACCCCTGAGTGAGAGGAGTATCACCCATGTCCGAGTCTATCAAATCCATCTGGTCGAAGGTATCCGAGGGGCGGACGGTCGAGGTCCTGTACGACGGCGAGGATTGCCGGGTTACGATCAACGGCAAGGAGGTCGCCAAGGGCTGGCCCCAGCTCCTCAACCCCGCCAGCCGTCGCAACCTCAAGGCCCCCCTTGAGGCCACCCACCATATCGGCACCGTGATGTTTCGCGGCCTGGCCCAGCTCCGTGCCGCCAAGGCCGAATGGGCCGCTTACGATCGGGCGCTCAAGGCCGCGATCGAGCGGGACGGTTTCGCCCCCGCGACCAAGCCGGAGTCCGACCTGGACGCCCTGATCGCCAGCCACCCCGCCGCCTGGCTCTACCTGCGGATCGAGTCCAAGCTTGAGGTCTCGAATTGGGCCGAGTGTCGCGAGGCCTGCTACGAAGCCAAGGAGATCCTCCTGGCAGGCGGATCGGCCGGGGATGCCGCCGCGATCGCCGAGCCCTACCTATCCTGATTCATTTTCACTTCCAACCCGCCCCGGCCGGGGCGGGAACCTCACTCGAACCAAAAGGACCAAACGTATGGCCATCCCTCGACAGATCAGCCTCCGGTGGCTTGCCCAAAAGCAGACAAGCCTCGATTGCACCGAAAAGGTCGACCGCATCACAAAGGAGCCAAATCCGCACTACGTCCGCGAAAAAGCCTCGTATGACGAGGCGGTTGCGGAGCGAGCCAGATGGGATGAATTCGAGCGATGGATTAATAAGACGCTCGGACTCAAGCTCAACGCCTATCCGCTCAAAACCCCGTCCGGAACCTACGAAGAGAACCAAGTGTTTATGCGAAAAGATAAGGCTACGGGTAAGACCGAATTTCTGACGCGGGCGCAAGCCTGGGAAAAATTCGAGTCCCGAGAGCAGTCGATTTCCTGCGAGGAGGCGTCGAAGTGATGCCTTCGGACGACGCCCCCCGCCTGATCGGGGGGCCATACCAGCCGCCGAAGTGCAAGATCGGCGACACGCTCTTCGACGTGATCCGGGGGGACGTGCGGATTACTGGCACCACGGACGGCCCCATTGCGTGGCCGGTCAGTAGCGACCGGTCCGAGGGGGCCGGCGGAACTCACTCGGTGGTCGTGTGCGGCAACCTGATCGCCGCCCTGAGCACGGAGTCGGCCGAGGCGATTTGCCACTGGTTCGGGGTCTCGGACACGGTCGTGACCCGGCTCCGGGGAGCCCTGGGCATACCTCGGTTTAACCCGGGCACCGTGCAGTTGTGGCGGGACCTCGCCCCGGTGCGATTTCACACCGGCCGAGGCCCCGGGGG
>CALKTZ010000483.1 GCA_937997355.1 uncultured Planctomycetales bacterium
GAGGGCTTCGAACAACTCGCCGACGAATTCCTCGAACCCCTCCGGATTCAAATTGGAAAGCTGGGCGAGCTTATGGTCGGCTCGTCGGGCCTGGAGTCTCAGCCGCTCCGCAAGTTCCTTGTGCTGTCGAATCTCCTCCTTCAGAGCCTGTGTCTCCTGTTCGGCCTGGGATCGTTCCGCCTCCTCCAGGCGAGAGAGATATCGATCAATTTTGAAGAGTGTGTTGTCGATCGTATTGTCGAGCTTGGAGCGTTCGGCCCTCGTGAGTTGGTTCTGATAACGCCGAAAGACTGCGAATTCGAGATGCTCGATGGCGCCAAGATATTCCGCCCGAGAGCCGATGGTCGGCGATTCTTCACGGAAGGCATCGCCCCCCCAGAGCATTCCTTGAACCGGGGTTGAGGATTGCGGCGTTGAACTTACTGAAGGCTTCTCCTTCGCAACTTCGAGCCGGGATTGGAGCCAGTTGAGTAGCATCGAAGCACATTCAGGTCCCAAGCAGTCCATTCCGTCGGATCTCCTCCAAGTCCCCACCGTTCGGTGCTTCACGTTGGATCAAAGAGTGGAAGGTCGCGAGGACGGCGGCACGGGGCGTTCAACTCACTGACCTTCAATGCAAGCATCACGCAGCACGAAGCACGAAACAAGAAAAATCCCAAATCTTTCCGTGCGGGAAATCGAGTTTCCATGAGACATTCGCCCGCTTGGAATGGAAGACCGTCATGCCAGGACCACTCGTTGAATCGCGGGGCGACAAATCTTATTCTGAGAGTAAGACGAGTCAATTCCGCGCATTCCGCGATCACCGCAAGGTTTCAAATTTAAGCTTATTTTGTTGAATTAATGCCATGGATCGATTTTGCGTGATATTGCCGGCCGCGGGCCGTTCGACTCGGTTTGGCGAAGCCAAAGAGAAAAAAATTTACGCGGAACTGGATGGCCGGGCGGTCTGGCTGCGAGCGGTCGCGCCATTTCTCACTCGCCAGGACGTCGCACAAATCATCCTGGTGATTGCGCCGGAAGACCGTGAGTTGTTTGATCGTAGGTATCAGGCAAATGTGGCGTTCATGAATATCCAGGTGATCGAGGGGGGGGCCGAGCGTTCCGATTCGATCGCCAAGGCATTAGCCATGGTTCATCCTGCTTGCGATTTCATCGCCATCCACGATGCCGCGCGGCCTTGTCTCACGGAGGAATTGGTGGATGCTGTCTTCGGGGCTGCCCGTGAACACGGAGCGGCCTTCCTGGCGGTCCCGGTTGCCGATACGATCAAACAGGCGGGCGACGATCGAAAGACCACGGGGACCATTCCTCGCCGAAATGTTTATCTCGCGCAAACTCCGCAGGTCTTCCGCCGGGATTGGCTGATGAGTGCGTACGCCGAGCGGGAGAAACTCGGCGCCGCGGTAACCGATGACACCCAGCTGATCGAGGCCGCGGGACATCCCTGCGCGATCGTCGATGGTTCCCCGTTCAACATCAAGATCACAACCAAGCCCGATTTAATACTCGCGGGCGTGATCCTGAAAAGCCAGTCGTCGCTTCGGCCGGCCGAACCGTCCCACCCATTCCTGGATGAAAGGGAGAAGTGGATGGATCTCCCCAAAATCAAACCTTCGGATCTATTCGGGAACTAGCCCCCCGCGGGCGGACGTCGGAAAACTCCTCGATGGAGTGATCAACACATGTATGAATCCTGATGGAACCAAGAATTGTCGACGGAGATTTGCTCGAACAGGATGTCGAGGTGATCGTCAACGCATGGAACCGCAACATCATCCCCTGGTGGCTGCTCTTGCCGCAGGGCGTTTCGGGGGCGATCAAGCGCAGAGGGGGGCTCGATCCGTTTCGGGAACTCGGCCGCAAGGGAGCGATCCCCCTCGGTGGCGCCGTCGAAACAGGCGCGGGGCGTCTGCCGTTCAGAAGCATCATTCACGTGGCCGGCATTGACCTGTTCTGGCGCTCATCCGAACGATCCATCCGAGATTCCGTGCGGAATGCGATGGCGATCGCGCGTGAGAAGGATTACCGATCCATTGCCTTCCCCCTCGTCGGGGCGGGGTCTGGCGGTGGAAGTTCGGTAAAAGTCCTGGAGTATCTTCGCGATGAACTGAGGAGCATCGACTTCGATGGCGACGTGCGAATTGTCCGATATGTACCAAAGGTGTAGAGCAATAATGGTTTGATGAATACAGGCAGCGGGCGAACCCCAGATATCCTCTAATGTGAAACCGAGGTTCGCTCGCCGTAACGTCTGAGCCCGATTCGGCAGTATGAATCAAACGACTCGTAAGTCGCGTCTCAATCTGCCAAATGTCACTTCTTCGGCTCGTCGAGCAATTCCCACACGCTCGGTTCGATGGCATCGGCCCAGATCTGGTATCCCTTTGCGGTGAGATGCAGGAAATCGGGCATGACATCCTTGGAGATCGATCCATCGGTCTGGAGAAAGGATTTTCCGATGTTCAGGTATCGGATATGCGAACCGTCGTCGAGCTTGGAGATCGATTCGTTAACCTGATCCAATTTCTCCCGGGTGGGGTTGGGTTTTTCGCCGCGAGGGAAAACGCCCAAAAGCAGGATCTTCGACTCGGGTAGCTTATCACGAAGGTGCTTGACGATGGCTTTGATCCCCGCGGCAATCTCCTCGGCCGTGTTTTTCCCGGCGTTGTTCGTCCCGATCATCAGGACGATGAGCTTGGGGGAAATTCCGTCGATCTCACCGTTTTGAATCCGCCACAAGACATGCTGAGTTTGATCGCCCCCGATTCCGTAATTCGCCGCGTTCCTGGGGCCGTAATGGCGCTGCCAGATTTTGTTGTCGTGCCAACCTTGCGTGATCGAGTCTCCCAGGAAGAGGAGGTCGACGCTCCCTTGCTTGGTGCGTTCCAGGAACTTCTTGTGCAACTCCATCCAACGCCCTTCGCGAGGGACCGGCACGATTGTTGAAGGGCCTTGGGCGTAGGTCAAGGTCGCCGAGACGACGAACAAACCAACCGAGTAAGCGACGACCCGAAATGCCGACTGCCAACGACCGCGCCGAATCATGGATTCACCTTTGCATTGAACTGGCGGATTGAGAGTGAGTTGTGAGAATCTGGCATTTCGCCCGATTCGTACCGTATGGTACATCCTCGAATCGGGCGGTGCCAGCAACCATTGAGCGCCCTTCGAAATGAGATGATTCCGTGCGGAATCGCTCGGATGAGAAAGCTCACTCCACCTTCGCCCGGATGCTCGAGACATTGGGGAGACAACGAATTGCGCGATCGATCCCAATAGCTACTGGCGACCGGCCGGAGGTTCGCTTAAACTCGCTCGCGTTTGTCTTTGGCAACGATCAAGACATCGGGGATTGGTCCGATCCGGGCCGGGTCATTAGAGATCGACGCCGACTGTCGGTGGAGCCGATCGGTTTCGGCTTTGATCGAACTTCACAGCCAGGCTACGGACCTTCGAGAAGTACAATCGAGGAGCTTCGTTCATGATTTTCTCGCGACGTGTGTTCGGTTGGATTTTGGCGGGATCCGCGCTGGCGATCGGGCTCCTACCGCAAGCGAAGGCTGAAGAATGGGTTTCGCTCTTCGATGGCAAAACCATGAGCGGATGGACCAAGGCCGGCAAGAACGGCGATAAGAGCAAGTGGGAAGTCGTCGACGGCTCGATCGTCGGAAGCGGTCTCGCCTCGATGTTGTACAGCCCGATCGGCG
>CALKTZ010000484.1 GCA_937997355.1 uncultured Planctomycetales bacterium
GCGTCCGGAGATGACGGCCGAGGAAAAGGCGCGATTGGTCGCGAAAACTCACGCAACTCCATCGCCGATCGTGAACGGGGCGCTCAAGGCGATCTTCGCCGCCGAAACTCCGATCGGGCATCTCGTGAAATTCCCGTGGGGGACTTCGCTCCTGGCCATCTTGCGAAAGCCGTCTGAATAGAGCGGTTCACGGTCGGATCGCGCACAGTCGTTTTCTGATCGGCGCGTGCCACCGGACGACCCGCCGAATCCCACGACCGAAGGTCTCCAAAGCGGCAGCATGCGCTCGGTCTCGCGAAAAATGGGACAGGCACGCGCGGAGTACCGGCGAGCCAGTCCCGTTTTCGCTTCGGCCCCGGTCGGGTGAAGGCGTGTACAATCCGACCGGGAACCGCTCTCGAAACAAGGCCGCAACGGTCTGAGCGGGGCTTTGCCTCGTCAACGTCCCTCGCGGCCGATATACTACGGGCGGATCTCCTCGGTCATGAATCGCGTTCGCCGATTGTCCGATTTTCCCGTCGAGGTCGGCTGGGGACAGGCTTTCAACTCGCCCTCAAGCTCACAAGTCGTGTCGAGGATGTCGCGCTCATGAGATTTTCCGACGTGGTGCAGATGGTCGACGAGGCGATGTCGATCAAATTCAACACGATGGTCTATGAGTTGAAGCAGGCCGGGAAGCAAGTGCTCGTGATGAGCCTGGGGGAAGCCTACTTCGACATCCCCCTCTTTCCCATGGACGTCCTGCCGTTCCCGGACATCTACCATTATTCGCACTCGCGGGGCATCCCCGAGCTTCGGGAAAAATTGAGCCGCTATTGCCGGTCGGAATATGACCAGCCGATCGATCCCGATCGAGAAATCCTCATCACGGCCGGCTCGAAGGCGGCCGTCCAGATGGCCTTCATGTCGATCCTCAATCCCGGCGATGAGGTGCTCCTCTACGAGCCGGCCTGGGTGAGCTACACCGAGCAGATCAAGCTCTGCCGGGCGCGGCCGGTGGGCATTCCTTACGACGAGAGCATCTTCGACACCGCCCGCTACATCAACGAGAAGACGAGGGCGATCGTCGTCACGACGCCGCACAACCCGCGAGGATACGTTTACACCGAGGCCGAGCTGAGGCACTTGCTCGACCTCGCGGAGAAGCACGACCTCTGGATCTTGAGCGACGAGGCGTACAGCGACTTCGTCACCGACGGCAGCTTCGTCTCGCTCGGCAAGCTCGATCGCGACAAGCGGCACGCCGTCGTCTTCAACTCGATGTCGAAGAATTTCGGCATCTCGGGCTGGCGGATCGGCTACGTGGTCGCGCATCCCGAGCTGATCTACCAGATCCTCAAGGTGAATCAGCATCTGATCACCTGCCCGGCAACCATCCTCTCGTACTATCTGGCCCGCTATTTCGACGACCTCCTGGCGATCACCCGGCCGCAGATCCGGAAGCTCGTCGAACAGCGAGAGATCCTCGCGCGGTACATGGGCGAGATCGGCCTGGGCTACTTGCCCGGAGCCTCCACGTTCTACTTCTTCGTCTCGATCGAACCGTCGCGGCTGTCGTCGGAAGAGTTCTGCCGCCGTCTGCTGCTGGAAGAGCTGATCAGCACCGTGCCGGGGATCGGCTACGGGGCGTCGTGCGACCGTTTCATCCGGGTTTCGGTCGGGACGGCCGACATGGCTGAGAATCGGCGCGGCTTGCGGCGGATCAAGGCGCTGATCGACTCGACATTGTACGGAATATAGATGTGTTTGAGGGGGCGAACCGTTGGCTTCGAGGCCGTTGAAGCTTCATGTCCTGGGGGGCGGGCTCTGGCAGGTGCCGACGATCCGGCTGGCGCGGTCGCTCGGCCATGAAGTCCTCGTCACCGATCTCTACCAGGAGCGGCCGGGGTATGCCCTGGCGAGTGCCCACGAGGTCATCGACATCACCGACCGCGAACGCACGCTCGAAGCCGCGAGACGGCACAAGATCGACGGCATCCTCTGCGACACGACCGATGTCGGCGTGCCCACGGCGGCGTATGTCGCCGAGCAATTGGGGCTTCCGGGACCCGGCTACGAGGTTGCCCTCAACTTCACCAACAAGGGGAGGATGCGGACGATCACCCGGGATGCCGGGCTCAGCCCGGTTCAGTTCCATCTCGCTACCAACATTTCGGAAGTGAACGAGGCGGCGAAGGATCTGGGGTATCCGCTGGTCGTCAAGCCGGTCGACAGCCAGTCGAGCCGAGGCGTTCATCGCGTCGACGGCCCCGAGCCGTTGATGGCCGGTTTCCACGATGCCCTGCGCTTCTCTCGGAGCGGCCAGGTTCTCGCCGAGGAGTTCCTCCCCGGAACCGAGGCGACGGTCGAAGGCTTCTGCCTTGACGGCCGGTACGTCACGACGGGCGTCTCGGACAAGGGGCATTTCGTGCATCGGCCGGAAGTCGCCAATCGGCTCACCTATCCCGCGAATTTCGACGATGCGACGATGGGCAGGCTCCGCTCCTTGAACGAATCGGTCGTGCGAACACTCGGCCTACGCAATGGGGTGACGCACGCGGAATACATGGTTCATGAAGGAGAGGTTCGGCTGGTCGAGATCGCGGCGCGAGGCGGGGGGAGCCTGATCCATTCCGACATCGTGACCCACCTGTCGGGGATCGACGTGCCGCGCGCCACGATCGAGCTTGCGCTCGGGATCAGGCCGAACGTGATCGCGACGGGCGAGCCCCGCGCCGCCAACCTGGCCTTCCTGGAGTTTCCCCCGGGCGTGGTGACGGCGATCGACGGCGCGGAGGAAGCCCGAAGGCTCCCCGGCGTGCATACCTTGCTGCTGGAATTCGCGTTGGGGGATGCGATCAGGCCGCCGGAAGATGACCGATCCCGGCCGGGGATGGTCGTCGTGTTCGGATCGACGCGCGAGGAAGTTCTGGAGACGACGGACGTCGTGAAGAATCTGGTCCGGGTGACCGTTCGTTGAGGCCGCCATGCAACGGTTTGATTCGCTCGTTCACGTCACGCCGGATGGCCGCTGGCTCGGCTCCGATCGTCATGATGCCGGCCTGGCCCGGCTCCTGCGCGAGATGGATCGCGCCTCGATCACGCGCGCCTGCCTGGTGGGGATTGCCGGGCATTCCGACGACGACCTGATCCTCAAGACGGCGTGCAACGCCCCCGATCGATTCGTGCCGATCGTCGGGTTCAACCCAGCGGATCATGCAGGGACCGATTCGATCGAGCCCGCGCTCCGAGGGCTCGCCTCGCGAGGCTTCGCGGGGATCAAACTGCATCCGAGGTTGAATGGGTATGACCCGCTCGACCCGCGCAGCCTGGAAGCGATCCGGGCCGCGGGGCGGCAGGGCCTGGTGGTCTTCCTCTGCACGTTCTTCCGGAGGCCCGACGCGCCGACGCGTCATCCGGTCGACGTCGTCGATATCCTCGCGACCACCTGCTCGGGGACGCGACTGGTGCTGCTGCACGGCTGCGGCACGTCGATGATCGACCTGTTCGAGCTGGTCCGGATGCACGGCCACTTGCTGCTCGATTTGTCGTTCTCGATCATGCGATACTCGGGGAGCTCCGTGGACCTGGACATGAGGTTTTTGTTCGAGCATCTCGATCAGAGGGTCGTGGTGGGGTCGGACTTTCCCGAGCAGGTTCCGGCCGACGTCTTCTCGCGGGTCGACGAACTGATGGAAGGCTTGCCCCAAAACAAGCGGGAAAATGTGTTG
>CALKTZ010000485.1 GCA_937997355.1 uncultured Planctomycetales bacterium
ATTCTCTCGGACAACCACGATCTCCACACGTCGAGGGGGCATATCGCCGTCGGCTGGCTCGTCGTCGAAGATATTTTCACGGTCCTTTTTCTGGTTTTTCTGCCGGCGATTTTCGGCCCCAATGCCCAGGACACCAACCTCTTCATGGTGTTGGGCACGTCGGTCTTGCAGCTCGCCGTGATGATCACCTTCATCATCTTCGTGGGGGGGAAGGTCGTACCGGCCATCCTGGGACATATCGCCTCGACGCGATCTCGCGAGCTGTTCACGCTCACCGTGCTGGTCATCGCGCTGGGGATCGCGGTCGGATCGGCCAAATTGTTCGGGACCTCCATGGCGCTCGGGGCCTTTCTCGCGGGGCTCGTGGTCGGGCGATCGGAATTCAGCCTTCGAGCCGCCACCGAAGCCTTGCCGATGCGCGACGCCTTCGCCGTGCTCTTCTTCGTGTCGGTCGGCATGCTGTTTCGCCCGGCCTTCCTCACCAATTCTCCGGTAATCGTCCTGGCAACGCTCGCCATCATCCTGATCGGCAAGCCGTTGGCGGCTTTCGTGCTGATGCTCCTGATGAAATATCCGGTCGGCTCGGCGTTGCCGGTTTCGTTCGCGCTCGCCCAGGTGGGAGAATTCTCGTTCATCCTGGCGTCGCTGGGTCAGGATCTCGAAATCCTCTCGGCCGACGCCAATAACGCGATCATCGCGGCCTCGATCGTTTCCATCACGTTGAATCCGCTCCTGTATCGTTCGTCACGCCCCCTGGAGCGCTGGGCCTTGCGACATCCCAAGATCGGACGTTGGTTGAGACTTCGCGAGGTCGGCGCCGCGGACGCGCCCTCCGATGCCGAACCCACGAGTTCGAAGTACTATGCCATCGTCATCGGGCATGGCCCCGTTGGACAGACCGTGTCGCGGCTCCTCCGCGAAAATGACATCGAGCCGGGGATCATCGAACTGAATATCGAGACCGTGCGACGTCTCCAGGAATCTGGTACTCGTGCCTTTTACGGAGATGCCTCGCGGCAGGACATCCTGATCGGCGCGGGGATCGAACGCGCCATCGGGCTCATCCTCAGCTCTTCGGGCATGCAAGATAGCGAAGAAGTGATCCGCCTCGCCAGAGAACTCAACCCCAAGATTCGCATCCTCGCGAGGACCAACTATCTCCGAGATCAATACCCACTCCGAGACTCGGGGGCCGATGCGGTTTTCTCGGGCGAAGGGGAAGTCGCCCTCGCGATGACCGAATTCGTCCTGAGATCCCTCGGGGCAACGCCCGATCAGATCGACCGCGAACGTCAGCGTGTTCATGATGAACTCTTCGAATCCCCGACGCTGGTCGACTTCCTTCACGTCGAACGATGAAATTCGACGCCCTGCGGTCCATGATCGCGTGGTGTCGAAAGTCGTCAAAAATCACGTAGCCGAGACGATGATGAACAGATCCACCAGGAGTTTTGCTCTCCTCGCATTTGCCCTGGTCTTGATGGGTCTGTCCGGCTGCAATGGACAGTCCGACGAGTCGGACGCGGGACTGACGGCCAGCCCGCGCGTGAATGTCAAGGAAGTCGAACCGGCCCAGGCGGCTTTCTCGCCCAAGGCAGGGCAGCTGATCTACGTCCCGGTCTACTCGGCGGTCTCCGTCTCGGACCGGCCTCATCTCTTCAACGTGGCGATCAATTTTTCCTTTCGCAATACGGATCAAAAATCGCCGGTGATTTTGAAATCGGCGCGCTATTACGACGGCGACGGCAAACTCCTGCGGGAATATGCCCCCAAACCGTTGCGGATCGGACCACTCGCGTCGGCCGATTTCTTCATCAAGGAAAGCGATAAGGCCGGCGGACAATCCGCCTGCTTCCTTCTGGAATGGATCGCCGAGGAATCCGTGACGAACCCGATCGCCGAATCCGTGATGGTGGGCACCGCGAATACGCAGGGGGTTTCCTTCGTTTGCACGGGGCGTGTGCTGAGCGATCTGGCTCATCCTTGAGTCGATCGACTCAAGGATGAACACCTTTTCTCCTCTTGGTGGTCAGATGATCTGTCGGATCGGTTCGGCACCTTCCACGCCGACGAGTTTCTGATCAAGGCCGCCGTAGAAATAGCTCAAGCGGTTCGGATCGAAGCCGAGCTGGTTGAGGATGGTGGCGTGGAGATGCTTGACGTGGAATCGATCCTCGACGGCACTGTTGCCTAGTTCGTCGGTTTTCCCGACGGACGTTCCACCCTTGATGCCGCCGCCGGCAAGCCACATGGTGAATCCGGCCGCGTTGTGATCGCGGCCTGTTCCCTTGGCGTACTCGGCGGTCGGCTGACGCCCGAATTCCCCACCCCAGACCACGATCGTCTCGTCGAGCAGCCCGCGACGCTTGAGATCCTTGAGCAATCCGGCGACGGGCTTCTCGGTATTGCCGGCATGGTGGGTGTGGTTGGCGACCAGGTCGTTGTGAGCATCCCAGTTGTCGTCGTTGTGGGCGCCTCCGGAGTAGATTTGGATGAAGCGAACCCCTCGCTCGACGAGCCTTCGCGCCAGGAGGCACTTGCGGCCGAAATCGTCGGTCCGGCTGCCGTCGATGCCGTAGAGTTCCAGCGTTTCCTTCGACTCCCGAGAGAAGTCGACCGCCTCGGGGGCGGATGCCTGCATCTTGTAAGCCAACTCGTAGCTGGCGATTCGCGCCGCAAGCTCCGAGTTGTCGCCCCGGTGGGAGAGGTGATCTTGATTCTTCTCACGCAGCCGATCGAGGAGCATCCGGCGCGCGGCGGGATCGGTCCCCTCCGGCATCCCGAGATCGTGGATCGGAATGCCCGACGCGCGGATGACCGTCCCCTGATACGCGGCCGGCATGTACCCGCTCGACCAGTTCTTGGGTCCGCTGATCGGCCCTCCGGTCTTGTCGAGCATCACGACGAACCCGGGGAGATCTTCATTCTCCGTCCCCAGGCCGTAGGTTACCCAGGTCCCCAGACAAGGATGGCCACTCAGGATACGCCCCGAGTTCATCATCAACATCGCCGACCCGTGGATGGGAGACTCCGCGTACATCGAGTGCAGGAACGCGATGTCATCGACGCACGTGCCGAGGTTCGGGAAGAGGTCGGAGACCATCTTGCCGCATTCGCCATAGGGCTTGAACTTCCACTTGGGGCCGACGATCCGCCCCTCGTTCTTCTTGCCCCCCCGGCCGAAGGTCTTCACCTGGATCGTCTTGCCGTCCATCGCGTACATGTCCGGCTTGTAGTCGAAGGTGTCGACATGGCTGGGGCCGCCGTACATGAACAGGAAGATGACGCTCTTGGCCTTGGCCGGGAGCGGGGGCTTCTTGGGCGCCATCGGATTTTGGAATGGCGTCACACCATCGGCCGCGAATGCCTGACGCGACAGGAAGCCGTCGTCGCCCAGCATCGAGCCGAGCGCGACCGACGCGAAACCACCCCCCGCTTCCCAGAGGAACTGGCGACGGGTCCGGCCGCAGAACGATCCGCGATGGCCCGTGCTTCCTGTCGATTCGGCATAAGGCTGATCCATCTCGTTCGTCCTCGGTTTGATTGATCGGGGATGATCGCCGCGTCTTATTACTGATCACATGTCACGAGGCTGGCCGATCGCACGAATTGAGTACAACCCGCGCCCCCTCTGCGATTCGACCGTCACCACGAATCAATCCACGTAAATAAATGCGTTGGAATTCAGGCTGAGCAGGCAGAATTGCACG
>CALKTZ010000486.1 GCA_937997355.1 uncultured Planctomycetales bacterium
CGTCTCCGGGAAGATGTCGCACTTCCAGCGCCCCGAGGCATCGGTCTTGAACGGTTCCTCGACGACGGATGGGATCTGGCTGACGCCCCCCCGGCGCGAAATCAGGGTAGTGACGAAAACCGTGGCCCCCTCGATCGGCTTCCCCTGCTCATCCTGAACGATGCCGCCGATCGTGGTTCCCGGCGACAGCTTGAACGTGTAAGTTGCGGGCAAGGCTTTGGCGCCGATGTCTTTTGGCCGCCAATCGTCGGCCATCGGGATGAACCCCGCATGGCTCGCCCGGATCTGGAGAAAGTCGAGATCCACGGCCAGGATCGTCACCACGCAATGCCCCGCCTCGTCGGTCTTCGTCGATCCCCTCGTGTCGTTCCATCGGGTTTGAATGTCGACTCCCGGCATCGGCCGCCCCGTGCGAGCATCCACGACGTTGACTTCGATCGAGCGCGATTTGGCTTCGTTCGGCTGATTGGTTGGTGCCGGGACCGACGGTGCTTTTGGCTTGTCGGCCACAGCCTGCGCCGGAACCGGTTCCGATGTCGCTTGCGGCTGGGCCTGAACCCGCGAGATCGCCAGCAACGCTGAAAGCGCCAACACGATCAGGGCCGGACGGGAGAGTTTGGCCGAGGGAATTTGTGTTTCGTCGAGCAGGCGTTCCAGCCGTTGACGGATCAAGCTGGAGGAGCCGAAGAGGGCCAGGGCCATCGGCGAGGAGGCGGCGCGAGGGCGTCGCGCACGCTCGGCGATCGAGAGGAACCCCTCGCCGCAATCGCGACGGGAAACATCCCCCAGGGCGAGCGCCCATTCGTCGCAGGCGAATTCGCGCTGAACGTCGGCGAGGCGATTCGCCACCCAGACGGCCGGATGGAAGAAGAAGACCGACTGAACGATTCGCTGCCCCAGCACCACCCACATATCCCGCCGGGCGATGTGCGCGAATTCGTGCAGCAAGATCCAGGTCACCTGCTCGCGCGAGAGGTCGTCGAGCATGCCGCCGGGGATCAAAATACGAGGCCGGAAGAGTCCCCAAACCGCCGGGGCGTTCACCCGATTCGAATGAAACAAGGGGACCTGCCGACGCAGGCCGGCACGATTGGCCAGGAGCGACGCATCGGCGGGGAGGGTCGTCGCATCGATGACGCGTTCCCCCTGGAATTTGCGCGACGCGGAGACGTTACAGGCCACAAACCGCGTCAGAAGTCCCGTCGCGATGACGCCCCAGGCCAGCATCAACCACGAGGCCGGCGACAACCCCGGGCTCTCCCGGATCATCACGGGTTCAGGGCCGATCGCCGGAGCCGTCGCCGATGCCAGGGCCGGTTCCGGGCGTGGCACACGCGGAACGGGGATCGCAACCGGCGGAACACCCGGCGCGATCGACTCAACCCTGGCTGCGATGGATTGAGAGGGCGTCGAAGGCACGGCGATCGCCGAGGCGACCGGCAGCGGGACGCTCAACGTCCAGGGGGAGACGGTCGAGGCCAACGCCTTGATCAGAACGAGGAGGAAGAGGAGATGCGCGAAGCCGGGGGATATCCGGCGACGCCCGAGCCGCCAGACGATCCCGACCACGAGCAGCATCAATGTCCCTTCGACGAGGCTCCGGATCATGGCCCCGGACCAGGCCGGGCTCCAGTCGTTGATGAGCGTGATCGCTTGATCCCTCATGACTTCCCCCCTTTCCGATTCGACCTGGGATTCGACTTCGGCGCCTTGGCGTCGAGTAGGGCGCGGAGCTTCGCCATCTCCTCGTCGGACAGGTTGCTCTTCTCGACCATGTGCGAGAGGACCAGCCCCGTCGTCCCCTCCAGCACGTTTTCTAGCAGCGCATCGGCGGCGGCCAGCAGCGATTTCACCGCCGAACCGGCCGGCTGATACAGATAACTGTTGCCGACCTGCGTGGTCGTCAGGGAGCCCTTCTCCACCAACCGCCTGAGCACCGTCTTGGCGGTCGTCGGCGCCCAACCCAGCGACCGCGCCGTCTCCTGGTAGACGTCCCTCGCCGAGCACCCTTTCAAACTCCAGACGATCCGCATCACCTTCCATTCCGCCGGGGTGAGCGGCTCCGCGTCCGTCGCGCCTTCTCGTTCGTCCATCTCGATTGACCTCCTGGATGACATAACTGGTCGATCGACTATGTTTGTAGTCAAACAGACGACGCAATGCAACAGGATTCTGGAAAGTCCTCGGCGTATGCACCGAATGCCGGATTTGAAAATTTATCGCGACCGGATCCGTCGCTCAAGCTCGGCGGCCATTCGTTGGAAAAGCTCGTCCCAGTCGCCCCAGCGGGCCTGGCGGAATAGCCGCATGGTGGGATACCAGGGGCTGTCATCGCGGCCGAGCATCCAGCGCCAGTCGGGGGCGACGGGCAAGGCCAGCCAGACCGGGATACCGATCGCCCCGGCGAGGTGCGCGAGCGACGTGTCGGGCACGATCACCAGGTCGAGCGACTTCATCAGGGCCGCGGTGTCCATCAGGTCGCTCTGCCGGCTCCCCAGCTCGATCACCTCGAATCGATCGCCGAGCGATTCGATCTGCTCCAAGCCGGCCCCTTGCTGGAGGCCGACGAGCCGGACCCCCGGCACACGTGCCAATGGTTCAAGTTGTTCCAATCGGAACGACCGCTCGCGATCGCCGGCATGGCCGGGATTCCCTTGCCAGGCGACCCCCACCTTGAAGTCGTTTCCCACTCGCCAGCGGAACGCATGCCGCCAATGTTGGACGAGGCGCGCGATGGGGCTCAGGTAGGGGACCTCGGCCGGGATCGTTTCGAGGCGCGTTTCGAAAATTCGGGGCAAGCTCATGAGCGGGGCGTAGACCTCGACCTCCGAGATCGGCGACCCTTCCGGGGCGACCCGCCAAACCCCCGGCGCCGTGGCCAGGATGCGTTCGAGGGGCTTCCGGCAGGCAACGACCACCTTGCCACCGCGCTTCCGCACCGCTCGCGCGTAGCGGATGAACTGGAGGGCGTCTCCCAGCCCATGATCGGCGTAGAGCAGGATCGGACGGCCCCCCAGCGAGGAACCATCCCAGCAAGGGCGGTCAAATTCCGGGAGCGCGAAACCCGGGCACTTGAAACGCCATTCATGCTCCACCCAGCCGCGCGCGAAGTCGCCCGTTTGCAACCAGGCCAGGCCGCGCGACAGGCGCACCTGCGGATGCTCGGGCGCCAGCCGAGCCGCCTCGTCGTAGCAGGCGATCGCCGCCGGCAACTGCCCCAGTTGCCGCAACGCATTCCCCAGATTGCTGTGGGCGTCGACGTGGCCGGGCCTCCCTTCGAGCGCGAGGCGATAGCATTCGACCGCCTCTTCATGCTTCCCCAGCATCTGAAGCGCGGTCCCCAAATTGCTGTAAGCATCGACATGATCGGGCTGAACCCGGAGGACAGCCCGGAAGCACTCCGCCGCTTCTTCGGCCTCTCGCCTCGTGAGCAGCAACACCCCGAGATTGTTGCGCGCCCCCGCATGCTGAGGCGCCAACGCGAGGGCCATCCGGCAATGCGCCTCCGCCTCGACGGGCTTTCGCTGCACCTGCTCGATCGCGCCGAGCAGATACCACGCCTCGGCGACGGAAGGATCGATCTCGACCGCCCGGCGATACGCGCGCTCGGCCCCCGGCAAATCCCCGGCCCGATACAACAGCCAGGCACCATCCATGATTTCCCGGAACGTTTCGCTCATCGGGGGAATTCACCTCAAATGATCGCATCGATCCTGAATCGCCGATCGATTGTCAGGCACCACCTATGATATCATGCAAGACAACCGACAAAAAAGATCTACTTCCTCTTCAAATGATGCTGAAGGTCACGCGAGGTTGACAAGCCGCATGAATGACCCCGATCGAATTCCCGATGATGCTTTCGTCGTGAGATGCGGCCTGCCTCCATACACGAAGAATCCCCTGATTGCGGCTTGCCGCCATCACCCGGACGGTCCGTTCGGCTTTTCCGTTCAATTCGAGATCGGGCTGACGGTGGAGTGTTTGGCGACGGCCTGCCGGAATCGTTCCGTAGATTACACGACGGCGGGGGAAATTCGTAGAATGGGATACGATGTCATCCGCACACGCGGAGACTTCTATCATGCAACCGTCCTCGTCCCGAAGCCGTGGAACCCCGAAGACGCCGAAACCTTGACGAAAACCTTCCGTCTCGCCACAAATCCCTCGCCAAGGAAGCCGTGATGAAGACGATCTACGCGGACTACAATGCGTCCACCGAGGCGGGTCACGTGTGCCTGACTTGCCTCGGTTCCGAAGAAGACATTCAGAAATTCGGACTCCAGGTCGGTGATTGGACCTGGCTCAGCGATGGCGAGATCCTGGTCGGCGCGCGCCTCGA
>CALKTZ010000487.1 GCA_937997355.1 uncultured Planctomycetales bacterium
CGGCCGCCGGCCGGTCCTGCTCGCGGGGATGGGGCTCTTCAGCCTGGGCTCGCTCCTCTCGGGGATGGCTACGAGCATGCCGCAATTGATCGCCATGCGGGCGCTCCAGGGCCTCGGGGCCGGCGCGGTCGGGCCGATCGTCCTCACCATGCTCGGCGACCTGTTCACCCTGGAGGAACGGGCGCGGGTCCAGGGGCTCTTCAGCGCGGTCTGGGGGATATCGAGCGTCGCGGGGCCGACGATCGGCGGCTGGCTCACCGATCATGCGGGTTGGCGCTGGGTCTTCCTCGTCTCGCTCCCGTTCGCCGCGCTCGCCTCCTGGATGATCGTGCGCTACTACCACGAACCGATGGTCAAACGCCGGACCGCGCCCATCGACTGGGCCGGGGCCTTGCTCCTGACGGCCGGACTTTCGACCTTTCTTTACGTCGTCCTCGACGGCCCTCGGCACGGCTGGGCATTCGACGGGGCGTTCCTGGCCTTTTCGATGGTGCTGCTGGCCGCGTTCGTGGCCCGCGAGAAACGGGCCATCGATCCGATCCTGCCGATGGACCTGATGACTCGGCCGATCATCCTGGCCTCGGTGATCGGCAGCGGGCTCGTCGGGGTGATCATGTTCGGCATCGACACCTACGTCCCGCTCTACATCCAGGGTGTTCGCGGGGGGACGGCCACGATGGCGGGGCGGTCGCTCACCCCGATGTTCCTGGCCTGGGCCGTCAGCGTGACGGTCGCGGCCAAGGCTGTGGTGCGCTGGGGGTTCCGCCGATCGGGGATCGTCGGCTCGTCGTTGATCGCGATCGGCACGTTTTCCCTGGCGATCGGGGCATCGTTCCCGGAATGGTCGGTGTTCGCGTTCCGGGTGGGGCTGACGATCGTCGGCTTCGGCATGGGGCCGACTTCGTTGAGCTTCATCCTGGCGGTGCAGAACTCGGTGAAATGGGGGCAGCGAGGCGTGGCGACGGGCGCCGTCACCCTCTTCCGGACGATCGGCGGCGCGGTGGGGGTCGGCCTCCTGGGTGCGACCCTCGGCTACGAGTTGGCCCATCGGCTCGCCCGGGCGGGGGGAGTGGGCATCGACGTCGTCGCCGCCTTGCGGCCCGAGACGCATGCCGCCCTCTCGGCGACTCAGCTTCAAATGGTCCAGGCCAGTCTCGGGCTGACCCTCCGAGACGTCTATCTGCAAATGGGGCTGGCCGCCATCGGCTGCCTGGTTTGCTCCCTCTGGCTGACCGGACGGAGGACGACGACAAATGGCATGGGCGGCACTGACTCGGACCAGGTCACCCTGGATGACAAGGATCTGGCGCTGGCCGCCGCGGAGTTTTGAGCCACGCTTTTCCAGCCGTTTCTCTTGTCGGAGGTTTCCCTCGGCAATTACGATCGTCTTTGTGATTAAGCAATTCCGTAGCTCTGTAAGGTACGTGTTTAGCGAAGTACGTAAAAAGTCTCACGGCCCAATGAAGACACGTCCCCCCTCTCGGAGGGGGGATACAGGGGGGAGTTCTTCGATGCAACGCCTCTGCCGGATACTCCCCCCGTGGCCCCCCTCCACGAGGGGGGCGGATGATTTTCGGGCTCGGGCAAAGGTCTTACAGTCGAGCCTCGATCCCGCTAAACACATACAGTACGGAATTACGGCTTCGGGAGGGGAAAGCCCATGGCGACGATGACGACCGCCCAGACGACTCCGACACCCGCCCAATTTCCGCGCGATGACGTGCCTCGCCTGGAGAATGGGGACCGGCTGACGCAGGCCGAGTTCCTGCGCCGCTACGACGCGATGCCGGAAGTGAAGAAGGCGGAGCTGATCGAGGGGATTGTCTACATGAGCTCGCCGGTACGACACGAACAACATGGAGAGCCGCATTTTTGGCTCAACGGCTGGCTGTTCCATTATATTGTGATGACGCCGGGACTCTCAGGGGGCGATAATTCCACGGTCATCCTTGATCCCGACAACGTGCCGCAGCCTGATTGTTTACTTTTCATCAAATCCAGAAACGGTGGCCGGATTCAGATCGATAAGGGTTACATCGTGGGGAGCCCGGAGTTGGCTGCCGAGGTCGCGGCCAGCAGCGTGAGCATCGACCTTCATGACAAGCTCAAGGTCTATCGCCGCAACGGGGTGAGGGAATACCTGATCTGGAGGGTCGAGGACGGGCAGATCGATTGGTTCTCGCTGCGGGATGGGATCTACGCGCCCCTGACCTCGGGCGAAGATGGGATCATCCGCCCCTTCGCGG
>CALKTZ010000488.1 GCA_937997355.1 uncultured Planctomycetales bacterium
CTCGCCGCGGCCCCTTTCGTTTCGCGAGGCCGCGCGCATGCCGGATCCCTCCAAAGAAACATTTGCCCGCCAGACCGGGTTGCTCACCCGGCCTGGCGCGATGACCGACCATCGCAGGATAGTTCGAGGCCATGGGCAGGCAAATCGACGTGCCGATTTATCAACGAACACCGGGAATCGTTGGATAATCTCACTCGAAATGACTTAAAGAATCCACATTCTTTAACATGAGTCACGATGCGAATAAGTTTGAGTTACTAGTGTGCTTGGATGAGTGTGAATGGGGACATCAGGCGAGACGGACTTGTTGCAGCCGAGATGCATTGTTCCCGGAGAGATTGGCCACGATACCCCCCGACATGCGTCGGGCTTGCCCACTCGAAAAATTCATACTCAATAATATGAGACGCGAAACCTACATGATTAAGAAGATTCATCATGCGTATTTGGCGATCGTTCTGGCTTCCCTGTGCCTGTTGAGCATGAATACCGAAGCCCGGGCGAGCCTCATGATCGATGCGTCGGTCGGCGGGGCTCCCACGGGCGTGAATTATGTGAACTTCGACGACCTGACCCTGGGGTCGGTCGGCGGGGTGAGCGGCGGGGTCACCGTGTCATTCTCCGGCGATGGCCAGGCCGTCCAGGGGTCGGAATCCGGCCAGTACGCCGCGCCCTATCTCTCCAACGGCAACGGCACGCTCTTCGGCGATCCGAACGACGGCCCCGACACGACCACCTACCTCTCGACCGGCACGGGCTCTGTAACCTTGCTGCTGCCCGGCCAGCAGATGTATCTCGGGCTCCTCTGGGGGTCCGTCGACAACTACAACACCCTCAGCCTCTACAACGGCGACACCCTGGTCGGCACGATCACGGGCTCCGACGTCACCAATAACGCCGACGGCAACCAGGGCGTGAACGGCACATACTACGTCAACATCAACTCCACGCTGAGCTTCGACAAGGTCGTGGCGACGAGCTCGTCGAACGCCTTCGAATTCGACAACGTGGCCTTCAACCCATCGGCGGTGCCCGAGCCCTCCTCGTTCATCATGGCGTTCTTCGGGGGCATCGGCATGTTCGCCTATCGACAACGGCGTCGAAACGGCCGGACGAACAACCTCAAGCTCGCCTGAGCAATCCACGTCCGATTCTCTGGCGATTGGCAACATGCTCAACGCATCGCGCCGGTGTGCCGGGTGGAAAGACTCTGCCACCGGCGTCTTCGACTTTGCCCGGACCGGAAGTCGCCTTCAATTCGGGTCATGAATCTCAATCGAGTCGACTGCTCGCACGATGGCAAGGGATTTGCTTGGTTCTAGGCCACGGTCCGAAAAGCACCGGATCGAGGCCTCGGCTCGCGGTCGATTCGAATCGGAGATCCCGATGTCCAGGGGTTCGGCCTCACCATTGAAACCGACAAACCTCGACGACGAGGCATACGCCCGCCGACTGGAGCGAATCTCCTGGCTGATGGATCGCGCCTTGACGGTCCCCGGCACGAAAATCTCGGTCGGGCTCGATGCCCTGCTCGGCCTGTTCCCCGGCGTCGGCGATTTCCTGACGGGGCTGGTGCAGGCGGCCGTGGTCCTCGGGGCGCTGAGCCGTTACAAGGTTCCCAAACACGTTGCGTTCCAGATGATGACCAATGTGCTGATCGACGTCGGCGTCGGGGTCGTCCCGCTCCTCGGCGACCTGTTCGACGTCGCCTTCAAGGCGAACACCCGGAACGTCAAGCTCCTGCAACCCTATGTTCCCGGGCTCGGCTTCGCCAAGGTCCAAATCCCCGAGCCGGAGCCGGTCTCGGTCGGAAGCATCGTGCGAGGGACCCTCTGGCGTTATCTGATCCCGATTGCCCTCGTGCTGTTCCTGATCCTCGCGCTCGTCCTGATCGGGACGATCACCGTCATTCGCTGGCTGTTCGGTGCCTGAGCCGGCTCGGCTCCCGCTCAGCGCTGGACCTTTTGCGAAGCTCCCTTGCCCCCCAGGTCGCCGATGGAGGTCCAACGGAGCTGATCCTCGCGCCGGGCATGATCGTCGACGACCGGGTCGCCGGAAGGCATCTGCCTGGAGGATTTGCTGGTCCGTTGCCCCCCCGGAGCCCAGGTCGGCCTTCGCGACGAGACGTCGTCTTCATCCTCGTCGATATCTTCGATTCGGTTGGGGATCTGAACGAAGGGGGCCTTCCGGGAACCTCGCGATTTCTGGCCGGCGGGCAACGTCCGGCGCGAGGAGCCATCGCCGGCATTGAGATCATCCAGTTCATCGTCGTTCAGGGAGCTCCGGCGTTCCCTGGTCGAAGCTTGACGTTTGTCCTCAAGCTCGACGCCACGATCCTTGAGCAAATTCCTCGCGCTGTCGAGCCGGGCCGTCAGATCGCCGTTGGCCTGCTCTTCGCGGACCAGCCGATCCTCCATCGAGCGGTTGTCCGACCTGAGCTTGGCGACCTGCTTCTGGAGTTGCTGGTTCTCCACCTCGACGTGGGCCAGGCTCGCCTTGAGCTGCCCTTGCGTCGGCCGCCCGGTCAAGAAGTTTCCGTTCCCCGCGCAACCCGAGGCGGAGGCGATTCCCAGGACAAGAGCAAGGCAAAGCCAGGCGATGCGCGAATGGCACGGAGACGAGTTGCTCCGGAATTTGCAGGCTCCCGAGGCAACGCCGCGCGAGGGGAAATCAGGCTCCCGATCGTCTCGACCTTCTCGCACGATTCCGACTCCGATTCGCCGGCGAACGCCGTTTGACGAAGGGGTTTCGAGCTCTTGTCCCACCAACCAATCCGTTCGCTGGATGGGATGCGACGTGACGTCGCCACTCGCTCCTGGATTCGGCACATCCATGGCCCGAACGCGGGATTCCGGCCGCCGAGCAGATCCGCGCCGCGAGACCGGCCGATCTGGTTCGGCGTGCCATCCTTTCTTTCGTCAATTCTTCCATGTGGGATTCGACAAGCCTTCGGTCGTTTTCGACGCATAGTCGGCCGGAGGCCGATCTTCCCCCAATTCCGGAGAAGTCGACGCCCCATCACCCCATCCCCCTTGCGGAGACCGGATCTTCCGGACCGCGTAAACGACCGTCATGACCAGGATGGTCATGATCGACCCGACGCAGGCGCTCAGCAGGACAACAATGCCGAGCGAGCTGCTGGCGGTCCCCAGGCCGAACGGAAACGCCAACGTCACCGGCGCGTTGTTGGCCCAGATGAACCAGAGCATCAATCCCAGGAGGACGGCCACGCCGACGAGCCGTCGATAGACCCAGAAATTGCGCAGGATTGACGGCTTGCGCCGCTTGTACTGGTAGGCCATCGTGAGAGTCCGTCAGAAATCTCGATTCCGCCGGTCGCCCGGCCAGGCCCGATCGATCAAGGCCGACTCGGTCGATCAGTCCACGTAGTGACCCAATAGCATCCAGAATACCACGCGAAGGGACTCGAAGAGTCCTTTCGCCCAACCGGGCCAGAGAACCGGCCATGTCAGCACGAGGGTGACGGCGGCCATGCTCAGATAAGGCCCGAAGGGTAATTCGCGATCGGCGCTCGAAGATTTCTCGCCGGTCACTCGCTTCTGGAAGTAGCGGAGCAACTTCCACAATGCATGCACGATGCCGAAGAACGGCCCGAGGAAGAAGGTCATGATCGCCGCCTGCCACCCCAGAAATGCGCCGATCATCGCCAGGAGCGTCACATCGCCGAAACCCATCGCCTCCCTGCGGAGCAAGGTTGAGAATGTCAGGCGGAAGAATTGGGTAATCCCCGCCCCCGCGGCCATGCCCAGGAGCCCGACTCCCAACCCTCCCCAGTGCGTCGCCGCCGCTGAGGGTTCGAGGCGAATCCAGGGGCAGAGCGTGCCGACCCCGACCCCCACGATCATCCCCGTGACGGTGATCTCATCCGGGATGATCATCAGGTCGTAGTCCATGAACGTCGCGGCGACGAGCAGCGAGAGCAGGACGCAATGGTAGGCCATCATCGAGAGCTCGACCTGCGGGTTCCGCATGATGGCGTTCGGCGGAGCCGCCACGAAGACGTCGGTGACGTAGGCCCCCAGGAAGAGGAACCCGACCAGGGCCTCGATCAGCGGGTAGCGTGGCGAGATCTTGAGGCCGCAGGTCCGGCATTCCCCCCGGAGCGCCAGCCAACCGATGATCGGCACGTTATCCCGGCCGGCGATCTCGTGCATGCAGTTCGGGCAACGAGATCCCGGCCAGATCACGCTCTTCTGCCAGGGAATCCGATAGATGCAAACGTTCAGGAAGCTGCCCACGACCGTCCCGACCGCGAACACGAACATGCCCAGCAGGATGATCAGGGGCCACATCACGATCATTGACGGTTCCGATCCATTCCGGCTCCCCGGTTTTGCCAGATATCCTGGATGAGTTCGGCCACCCGCGACGGGGATCGCCCCTCGGTATCGACGGCGACATCCGCCGTGGCCTCATAGAGCGGATACCTCTTCCCAAGAATCTCCGAGATTTCGTCCAGCGTGCCGGCCGAGGTCAGGGCCGGCCGGTCGGCAATCCCCCGGGGATTGGCGGAGAGCCTCGACGCTAACTCCGACGGCGATGCCTGCAACCAGACGACGAAACCGAAGGTTCGGAGCCGGAGCCGGTTGGTTTCGCGGAGGATCGCGCCGCCGCCGGTCGCGAGAACCGCGGCGGGATTCTCGCCCGTGATCTCCGCGAGCACCCGCTCTTCCCAGTCTCGAAAGGCGGGTTCTCCCGACTCCGCGAATATCGAGGAAATCGAGCGGCCGGCCCGCGATTCGATCCGGACGTCGGCATCCACGAAGGGACGCCCCAGACGATCCGCGAGGAACCGGCCGACGGTCGACTTCCCGGTCCCCCGATAGCCGATGAGGACGATCCCTCGACCGTCCGACCGAGGTGTGCTGGATGTAGGCTCGGGGGTCATTCGTCTCGCAAAGGCCCCAACTTCCGTTTGACCACGTTCCGCATCAATTCGAGCGGCGCGGTCATCCCGGTGTATAAATTGAATTGATGGGCAGCCTGGAGCACGAACATTTCCACGCCGGTGACCACCGAGGCACCCCGTTCCCGCGCCAGCTTGATCAGCATCGTATTCTCGGGATGATAGATCGTATCGAAGACCATCATCCCCGCCCGGGAGAATGCGGCGGGGGGGAGCGGCGTGTCGTCGACGTCGGGGTGCATGCCGACCGGCGTGCAATTGACCACGACGTCGGTCAGGAGGCTGGCGCGCCCGGCCCAGGTCACGGTCCGGCAGCTCACCTCCTCGGCGAGCGCGGTCGCGCGCTCATCGTGCCGGTTGGTGATCGTCACCACCGCCCCCCGGCGCTCCAACCCGAAGGCGATCGAGCGGGCGACGCCGCCGGCCCCCAGGATGAGCACCTGCTTCTCGAAGAGGGGGCTCGGCCCGTCGTCGGCGCTCCGCCCCCCCATCGCCATTTCGAGCGAATCCATCGCCGCGCGATAGTCGGTGTTGAGCCCGGTCCGCTCCCCCGTGTTCGCGTCGATCAGAACCGTGTTGCAGGCCTTCGTGCGATCGACGGCCCCTTCCTTCTGGTGCAGCAGCGGCAGGATGGCCTCCTTGTGGGGGATCGTGACGCTGCACCCCTTGATGCCGAGCCAGGCGAGATCCTCGAAGAAGGACGGGAGGCTGCCGTCCGGGACGCGGAACGGGACCAGCACCTTGTTGAGCCCGAGGTGGCGGAACGCCGCGTTATGGACGGCGGGGCTCAGGCTCTGCTCGATCGGGTCGCCGATGACGGCGTAGACCTCGGTCTGGCTGTTGATCCGGTTGTAATGAAAATCGCGCTGGAGGCGGCGGAAGGAGAACATCCCCGGGGCGAATTGCCGTTCGGGATTGAACCCGGCATACGTGAATGGGGCGCCGTACTTGGCCCCGAGGATGCGTGTGAATGCCCCGATCTCCCCCATCGCGATCGTGATCGCCGGGAACTTCGCGGTCGTGGCATAACGCAGAACCTGCGAGGCTTCGGCGAGGGTCTTCGTCTGGACGGCGATCTTGATGATGTCCGGGTCCAGCTCCTCGCAACGGTAGACGACGTCGTCCAGGTCTTCCGGCATCGCCTGCATGTTGTGATAGCTGACGATGCGCTTGGTCTTGCCATACCGGCGGATCTCGGGGGCGATGTCGACCTCGATGTCGACGTAATCGACGCCGAGCACGATCGCCTCGCGGAGGAGTTGCTGCCGCTTCTCCTCCTGGCCGCGCCACAGGCCGCCGTCGGCGGTCCGGCGGATCGTGCAGACGATCGGCGTATGACGCACCTTGAGGATTCGCTTCAGGTCGACATCGCGGCGAAGGCAGTCGAGCCGCAATTCCACCAGATCGGCCCCGGCCTCAGCCGCGGCCTTCCATTCCTCCAGGAGCGAGGAATGCCGCCCTCGACCAATCGTCGCGCAAATCATCGTTCGCTAAGTCCCCGCGACGGGGCCCCCCTCGTCGAGCCTAACCGGCCTGCAATTACGCCTCGCGACCGCGCCAAGGAGATTGTACGGCAACGACTTCACTCGATGGTAGGGGTCCCGGTCCGTTTCCCGAAGTTCTCGTGCGGCCTGGCGCATCCGGATGAGTTCGGCCCGCCCGGGGCCGGCCGGATGAGCCCTGAAAGCCTCGGATCAAGCCTCAACCAGCGAGCGGATTCGATCGAGCCCGCGCCGGACGACTTCCAACGGATCTTGCGCCCAGAGGGCCTCGTTGAAGAGTTCCAGGGAGATCGGCCCGCGATAGTCGATCGATCGCAGGTTGGCGATCACGCGAGGCAGATCGGCGATCCCCTCGCCGAGCATCACGCGGTCGCCGTCAACCTGCGTCAACGGGTCGGGCGTCGCGGGGACGTCGTTGATGTGGAAGCAGGAGATTCGCGAACCGGGCACGAGGAGCAGGTCGTCGATCGTCCCACCGCCTCGGATCATGTGGAAGACGTCGGCCACGATCCTGGCCTCCGGATCGCCCGTCCCCGAGGCGATCGCCCAGGCGCCCGAGACGTTCTTGATCCCGTCCACGAAGCCCAGGAATTCCATGGATGGGAGGACGCCCAGCCGCTTGCCCATGTCGAGCAGGTCGCCGAACCGGCGGGTGGCCCGATCCATGTCGACCACTTCC
>CALKTZ010000489.1 GCA_937997355.1 uncultured Planctomycetales bacterium
CAATCTTAACCCGTCCCCGGATTTCGAGGAACAGGAATGATTCGAGCGAACCCTTGACAGGCAATGCATCGGCAGACTATGTATAGAGAGTCAATGCATAGGGAGGCGATGTATGGACTCGAAGCTGGTCGGCAGCACGGTCGAGATGTTGATCCTCAATGTGATCGAGCAGGGGCCGACGTACGGCTATGAGATCACGCAGACGGTCGCGGCGCGGTCGGAGGGCTATTTCGATCTCAAGGAAGGGTCGCTCTATCCGGCCTTGCATCGGCTGGAGCGGCAGAAGCTCCTGAAGTCATCCTGGCGAGAGGCGGACGGGCGGCGGAGGAAATACTACGAGCTGACCTCCGCCGGGCGCAAGGAACTCGCCGCCCGCAAGAGGAGCTGGGCCGAATTCGCCTCCGGTGTTCAGGGGATTCTGGGGATCGGGCAGGCCGGCTTTTCGGGGGCCTGAACCGATGATCGACGATGAATCGCTCCTCTCCTCCGAACTGCCGCCGCCTCACGAGGAGGAACCGGCCGAGCTACGTCAGGACATCCTTGACGAACTGGCCGATCACCTCGCCTGTTCGTACCGCAAAGAACTGCTCGCGGGAGCGGACGCCGCCTCCGCGCGGCAACGTGTGCTGGAACGGTTCGGCGACCCGGCGAATGTCGCCGCGCGCCTCTGGTTCGATGCCATGAAGGGGAAGATCATGTCGCAGCGCATCCTGACGGTACTGAATCTCGTCTTCTTGGTGGCCCTGGTCGGGGTCCTCGGCGTCATCGTGTTTCAGATGAAACGATCTCAGGCGCAACTGTATCGATCGCAGGCTGAACTCCAAATCGCGTCGGGGGAATCTCGACGTGCGGTTCAGGCTCTGATCGACAAAAATCAGACAGCCCAGGAAACCCTGCTGGCGGAGTTCAAGGCCGCGATTCACGCCAATCAAGCTCAGCAATCCGCGAATGCTCGAAACTCGGATTGGATCCCACTCAAATTGAAGTTCACAAAAGGAAGACTGGGTGGACCACCGGTCGTGGGCGTCTATGCCGCCCTGTTTCGTGGTATCAACGAGGTTCCCGTTGAAAAGCAGCGAGAGTCGGATGCGGGAGGGGTTGTGGATTTCGGCGTCATTCAACCCGGAGATTGGCGGTTAGAACTCGCGTATTCCAACGATGGGACAACCTGGAATCAGCGGCATTTCCTGAATGTCGCCCTCGGCGGACCAATCGAGAAGACGATCATCTGTCCGGAGGCAATCCGCATACAACCCGTCGAGATTCAGGTTCAATGGCCTCCAAACCTTGCGAAACGCGGACTCATGGCGATGGCGAATCTGGTATATGTAGGGACGAATCTTCAGCCCGAATTCCGCTGGAACTCGCAGTTTTCAAATCAGGATCAATTCAAAACAATTCACGTATTCTTGCTGAACGGAGATGCGCGACAGATCACCGATCTCGACTCTCCCGGCATCCTTTGGACGCTCGACTCGCTCATTCCCTTCGACGCGAGTTCCAGCAGGAAGCACGAAAAACCTCCGGAAAACCCGGGACGAGTCTTCGTTTCCTACGATCTGGAGCATTCCGGAAAGGCCATGGAACGAGCCGAATTGATCGAAGGACATTATCGGCTCGTCGAGCTCGAAATCCTCCGGCCGGCACCGATCTCCAATCCTACGCAGTCCGCTCGATCCTTCGAGGTCCTGGCACGCACATCCGAATTTCTCAGGCCGATTCATCAGCCTCCTGTCATTCCCGCCAACCATGCAGACCTTCAGAAGGAGATTTCAAACCTACCTCATACCTTGACACGAGGATTGACCCTTCAACGGAATCTCCTCGGACAAAACCCGCAGGAAATGATCGTCGCACCTGGGCAGCCCAATATCTGGCAGATCAAGATCCCGCCCGAACTCGCGGAGGCGGCAGAGAAGGCGCTCAAGTCCGGGACAGAAGAACCGCCGAAGCCATCGGAAGAACCGGGGCAGAAGAAATGAGACCCGCGAGGACAGGCATGCGAGGAGGAGGTGGAAGGACCAGTCGACGCTCTTGGTTCTCGATTTCGGGACCGTGCTTGTGAGAAGATCGTGAACGATCGGAAACTCCCGAGTCGATGCAACTCGTCGCGACATCGAGCATCCCTGGAGCGGCTCACGCCTGGATTGCGCATGGTTTAGATCAGGGCCGGAGCGGAAAAGGGGACTGGCTCGACGGTACTCCGCGTGCCTGTCCCCTTTTTCCGTGTGCCGATGCGTGCGAAAATTTGAGACCTTCGGTCGTCGGTTTCGGCGGGGTCATGAGACCCGCGCCGAACGAAACAAGGCCGTGCGCAATCCAGTCGTGAGCCGCTCTAGAAATCAAAATCCAACTCAATCCCCAATCGCATGAGCCAGGCATCCGATCTTCCGTCTCAGGGACTTACCGGCTGGCTGCGAGCCGATCGTGAGATCACACGGACCGACCTTCGCAATGGCCTGACCTGGCTGTTCGTGGTCATCGGGCTGCTCCTGAGAATCCTCGAATTCGCGGATAATCGAGCCACCTATCTCGATGAACGGCTCCTCCTGGAAAACCTGACCGACCTGCCGGTTTGGGATCTCCATACCGTCCTCTCTCATGACCAACTCGCTCCTCCTGGTTTTCTCATCCTTGAACGCCTCATGGTCCGGCTTCCGCTCCCGGTGGTCCCGACCGCGCGAGTCATCCCGTTCCTCGCGGCGATCGCGACGATGTGGTTTTTCCCGAAGGTGGCGAGGAAGTATCTCGATCCCCGCGCGGTGCCGTTGGCCACGGCCTTCTTCGCGTTCGGCGATTACTCGATCTACTATGCCTCCGAGATCAAGCAGTACTCCTTGGAAGTGGCACTGACGCTGATGGCCCTGGGGCTGGCGGCGCGGGTCGAGGATCAGGAATCGGAGAGGCCGAAGAAGGTATTC
Source organism: uncultured Planctomycetales bacterium (assembly GCA_937997355.1). GTDB lineage: Bacteria > Planctomycetota > Planctomycetia > Isosphaerales > Isosphaeraceae > CALKTZ01. Next base: position 2,922 of record CALKTZ010000489.1, read on the forward strand.
CTCAAGCTGGCCCTCTTCGGCGCGGTGGGAGTCTGGTTCTCGCTCCCCCTGATTTTCAGCCTCGCGGCGGTCGGTCTGGTGGGATGGATTTCTCGATTGGGCCGCAAGGATTGGAAACAACTCGGGCTCTGGACCGCGATGGGCCTGGCCTGGCTCCTCAGCTTCGGCGGCTGTTTCCTCATCTGCGACCGGATCGTCTCCAAGGCTCCGTTCTTGCGGACCTGGTGGGATTTCGCCTTCCTGCGGATTCCGCCGAATTCGATGGACGAGGCGACCGGGGTTTTCTGGCAATTCGTCAATGTCGTGATCGACCCGACGGGGGTCATCAGCCCGGTATCGCACGTCTGGACGGCCCTTTTGTGCAACCTGCTGATGCTGATCGGCCTTGCCGCCCTGTTGCGTCGTTCCCCGGCGAAAACGGCCCTTGTGGTGCTGCCGTTCCTGTTCGCGGTGGCCTCCGCGGCGCTGAAGGCCTATCCGTTTCATGGCCGGCTGATTCAGTTCCTCATCCCGGCGGTCGTTTTCCTGCTGGCGGAAGGGATCGCGGTAATCAGCCGAGGAGGAGGATTCGGGCTGGCCGTCGGCCTGCTGCTGTCGGGATTCTTGCTGATCCAACCGGCATACGACTCCCTCTATTACCGGTTCATGCAGGCTCGATCTCGCCCTTTCGATTCCCATGGGGACCTGCATAACGATTTACTGGATGAGCTTGAAGCGAGGTCGCGGCCTCCTTTGCCGATCCGGTCATTGCCTCGACAGTGATGGAGGTGCCCCACTCGATTTTGGCATCGAAACTCCCCTCCGGGG
>CALKTZ010000490.1 GCA_937997355.1 uncultured Planctomycetales bacterium
CGTCTTGCGAGGCCGGAGCGCGAGCAGGGGCCGGGTCGGAGGGGATTCGAGGCTGAGCGGGTGCGGTCATGACGGGCACGTGTCGTGAAAAAGGGGGCCCGGCCAGAGGCTCCGGGCGGGCTCAATTCGATTTCTGGTCTAATGATAACGGCGGAATCGACTTCGAATCACGATGGCGACGGCGTTCATTGAAAGCAAGAGGGCGAGCAGGATGAGAATCCCGCCCGAGGCCACGATCTGGAAATCTCGGTTCGGCAACTTGGCGTAGTTGTAAATCTCGACCGGCAGGGCCGTGTAGCGGTCCATCGGGCCGGTCGGAAGATCCAGGATCGATCCGGCGGCCCCGACCATCAGCAACGGCGCGGTCTCGCCGATCGCCCGGGAGAGGCCGAGGATCGTCCCGGTCAGGATGCCAGGAAGGGCAGCGGGGAGGACATGGCCGCTGACCATCTGCCAGCGCGTCGCCCCCAGCGCGATCGCCGCTTGTCGGAGCGAAATCGGGACGGTTCGCAGCGCCTCCTGGGTGGCGATCACCACAACGGGGAGGATCAGGAGGCTGAGGGTCAGCACCCCGGCGAGCAGGCAAGGCCCCAGCGCGAGCGACTTGATGCCGAACGCCCGCACGAAGACCGCGAGCCCCAAGATCCCGTAGACGATGGACGGAACCCCCGCGAGGTTGGCGATGTTCGTCTGGATGATCCGTTTCAGGCGCCCGGGCGGAGCATATTCTTCCAGGAAAATCGCCGCGCCGATGCCGACCGGAATCCCGATCACCGCCACCAGGCCGAGCAGCCAAAGGCTACCGACGAGCCCGATCTTGAAGCCCGCCATCGCCGGATCGCTGGACCGAATCCGGGTGGCGAGGGTACGCACCAAGCCCCAAAGCTCCTGGAGATGCGTGTTCAGGGCATACCAGGGGTTGCTCGGTCCCGCGCGAAGCGCCGCGGTGACGATCGAGCCGAGCAACAAGGCCAGGGCCAGCACCCCGACCAGGGTCGCCAGCAGGCAGGCCGCCGCGAAGAACGGCCCGAGGAGCAATCGGACACGCCGATGCGGGTGAAATCGCGGTGCCGAGTCGGAGGACATCATTGATAGACCTCCCGGAAATGCCGCAAGACAAATCCTGAAATCACGTTGAGCAGCATGGTGATCGCGAATAGCGTCAACCCCACGGCGAACAGCGAGAGGTATTCGGGAGAGCCGTACGAGGCTTCCCCCCCCGTTACCGCGACGATGTAAGCGGTCATCGTCTCGGTCGACGTGAGCAGGTTGAGCGTGAGCTGGGGCCGCGAACCGGCCGCCAGCACGACGGCCATCGTCTCCCCGACGGCCCGGCTGATCGCCAGGATGAACGAGGCGACCACTCCCGAGAGGGCGGCCGGCAACACGATCCGCGTCGAGACCTCGAATTTCGTGGCGCCGAGTCCGTAAGCGGCCTCGCGCAAGCCGCGCGGGACGGCCCCCAGGACGTCTTCGCTGAGGGACGAGACCATCGGGATGATCATGACGCCGACGACGATGCAGGCGCTCAGCACGTTGAACGTCTCGACTCGGAACCCCAACGGCTCCAGGATCGCCTTCAAGGTCGGCGTGACCAGCAGCAGGGCGATATATCCGTAAACGATGGTGGGGATTCCCGCCAGCAATTCAAGCGTCGGCTTCAGGACGCCGCGGAGCGGCCTCGGGGCATATTCGCTCAGGAAGATCGCGCTGAGGAGCCCGATCGGCAGGGCGATCATCGAGGAGCCGGCCGCGATCAGGAACGTACCCCAGATGAGCGGCAGGATGCCGAATTCCGGTGGGGAGGCTTCGGGCCGAAGATGGGTGCCGAGTAGAAAGTCCAGGATTCCCACCCTGGATTTGGCGAAAAACTCGAAGGTCTGGATGCTCAGGACGAGGATGATCCCCACGGTCGTCAGGATCGTGATCACGGCGCAGAGGACCAGCCCGATGGTGACGATCGCCTCATAAAAGGCCGAGATGCGGCTGTGGCCGGACCAGAGGTCGTCCTCGTTTGCCGCATGGGGAGTTTCGGCGGTCATGGCAGGGTGGCTCAAAGGCTCCGATCCTCGTCTTGGGCCCGGCGATCTCCGGAGCCGATCGTCGATCGATTCATCTCGCGGCGGCCTGCTTGTCCGGAGTCGTTGCCTGGGTTGGGGCCGTGCTTTCCGACTCGGATGCGGGTTTGACGAGCTTCGCGAGGATGTCCCGATTGGTCGTCATCTCGTCGGACGTGGGAGGATCATAACCGGCCTTTTTGGCCAGGGCTTCAAGATTCTCGACGTAAAACTTCAAAAATGCCGCGACCTCGGCCCTTCGCCTCGCCGCCGAATTCTTCACATAGATGAAGAGGGGGCGAGAAAGCGGCGAATACGATTTGTCGGCGATCGTCGCCGGGCCGGGGAGGATCGGCTTCGCGTCCTTGCCGTTCTGCACGGGCAAGGCACGCAAATCCTTGCTGTTCGCCGCGAAATAGGCATAGCCGAGATAGGCCAGGCCGTCGACATCCCCCATCACCCCGTTGACCAGATTGTTGTCGTCGGAGCTGGTCTGGACGTCCTCGCGCTGGCTCCGGGCCTTGCCGACGATTGCCTCGGTGAAGAATTCGAAGGTTCCCGAGTCGTGGTCCGGCGAATAGAGGATGATCTTGCGATCGGGCCAGGAGGGGTCGATGTCCTTCCAGGTCTTGATCCTGGAATTGGGCTCCCAGATCGCCTTGAGCTGCTCGACCGTCAGCGAGTTGATGAACGTATTCTTGGGATTCACCACCAGGGTGATGCCGTCGTATCCCACGTTGAGCCGGGTCCAGTCGATCCCTTGCGCCTTGGCGCGGGATTCTTCATCGGGCTTCGCCGGGCGCGAGGCGTCGACGATGTCGACTTCTCCCTGGAGATAGCGGCCGAATCCGCCGCCGGTGCCGTGATTGTCGACCACGACGGTGATCTTGGAGTCGATGTCGTGAAAGGCCTCCTGGGCGGCGATGCTGATCCGATAGACCGTGCTCGACCCATCGACGACGACCGTCGGCCTCGGCTTCAAATCCTCATCCGAGCCGCCGCCGCAGCCGATCGACAACACCCCCATTGCGACGCCGGCCGTCCACAGAACTCCGGATCGATACCATGCATTGATCATGCGTCGCTTCCCCAGGTCCTTTCGGCGAGTAATGCCGCTGCGAGATCGAAGATCGCCGGGAGGTTGAATCGTTCGATTCGCGAAAATGGGCGATGGTCCGGCGATCCTGATTTTAACAGCTTCGAGTGAAGAAATCGTGAAGTTGGGGTGAGGTTATCCGGTTGGCGGTCCCTGTGCGAGCATTGCGGGAGTTGCTTTCGGGAGTTGCACGGTGAACTCCGACCCGGTCCCGACCCGGCTCGTGACCCGGATACGCCCGTCGAGCGATTGGATCAGATGCTTGACGATCGAAAGGCCCAGGCCGGTACCGCCAAGCTCGCGACTCCTGGCCTTATCGACCCGATAGAATCGCTCGAAGATCCGGGGGAGGTCTTCCCTCGGAATCCCGATGCCGGTATCGGCCACGACGACGGTCACATCCTGGTCGGTTTCTCGGCAGGAGACGCGGACCGTCCCCCCTTCGGGGGTGTATTTGATCGCGTTGTCGATCAGATTGTCGAAGATCTGGCGGATCGCCTCCTCGTCGGCCACCACCCGGATCTCGGGCGAGCAGCTTCCTTGATCGAACAGGAACTGAAGTCCCTGGGTACCC
>CALKTZ010000491.1 GCA_937997355.1 uncultured Planctomycetales bacterium
GCGCTCGAGAAAGGGATACCCATCGCGGCCGTTGCCGAGCTAATGGGCCACGCCAATATCCGGATGATCAGCGCCGTCTATTCGAAGCTTTCCCAGAAACGTCGCCATCTGGTTGAGATGGCCGAGAAGGCCGCGAACTAGAGACGCAGGGACGGCGGCGATTTCGGAGGGGGCGGGACTGCCGCCCCTTCCAGATACTGCTGGAGTTGTTCCGCCGAGATCCGCACCGTCCCGCGACCCAGACCGTTCCGGACGCATCTCAACAGGCCGTTCCGGACCAAGGCGTAGACGGTGGATTCGCTGACGGAGAGTCGAATGGCGGCCTCGCGCACAGTCATTGAGGTTTTTCCCTTTCTCGGCGATGGGAGGTCTCGAGACGACCTCGATTCGAGACGCTCGCAATGTGCGAGAGATCGATCCCGCGGAAGATTCTGTTCACTTGAGCCTCCGGCCCACCGGACCGAACTCTGGGCCGCGGACCTGCTACCCTTCCGGCTTGCTGCCCAAACTCCTGATTGACCCGACGCCCATGCCAGATGGCTTCATTCCGCGAATCGATCATGGACACGAGGCTAAGGGCGATCGCGGTTTTGACGCGATGCCAACCGGTGAAAAAAATCGAGGATCTGCATCGAGGAGGGGCCAGGTTCCCCGGGCGCGGGCGAATCGCATCCGAGCCACGCCTCCCTTGAGGGCCGGAGTGATTCTTTTGATTTCGAAATGGGGACATGGGGCGAAGGAGAGATGTAATTCGGGTGTCTGCCGGTCGATTCGCGAAGGACACAGCCTGCCCTTCATCGGCCGCCTGTACGATGAATACGTCCCTCGACTGATTTCCGGTAATCGCCTCCCGACCTGGCCGGGTCGAGGCAGCGCCCGATTTCACCGAGCCCAGGTCCATGGCCTTTCAATCAACCTGACCGTTGATGATGGTGCCGAGCGGATTGCGACGGTCGTCATTAGGGGGCCCGAGCCGGGCCTCTCGCCCGTCGCTCCCGGCCCACGGACGCGATGGGAACCGAAGGGCCGATCGTGGCGGCGTTCTCCGAAATCCGTTCGGGGTCTGGACCGGGATGATCCGGCCTGGCGCGACGCGTCAGCCGGGGGTCATCGGAATGGCCGTGTCCCCCAATCAGGATGAGGTTGAACTGATTTCCGGAAATCAGTTTGCCTGCCTTGCGGATGTCCCTCGGCCGAGCCCGAAACCCGGGGCGGATGTCCTCCGAGGCCATCGATTTACCGAGACAGTCGGCCGATCCTGAGGACCCCCAAAAACCACGAGAACGAACAGTTACGAAAATCGAGGCGCCCGTGAGATGCGGAGCGGAATTCTTCGCCTCGCATACGGGCATGCCGATTGCAGTCATGAAGGAGAAATTCCTCCAATGGAGACCATCCCATGACAATGACCAACTCCTGCACGACGAACGCCCTGATGAGCGGCCTGGCCGGGGCGTCGGCCTTGACGCTCATCCACGAGTCGGCCCGCCGGGCCTGCCCCGATGCCCCCAGGATGGACATCCTGGGACGCCTCTCGATCGCCGCGGGCCTGGAGGCGGCCGGGATCGCGCCGCCCCCGGAGGACCGGCTCCAGGCACTGGCCCTGGGCGGGGAGGTCGTCAGCAATTCCCTCTACTATTCCCTCGCCGCGCTGGGGAGGCCTTCCATCGCCAGGGGCGCGGCGCTGGGGGCGATCGCCGGGCTCGGCGCCATCGCCCTCCCTCCGCTGATGGGGCTCGGCCACCGGGCGGGCGCACGCACGCCGCAGACGGCGGCCATGACGTTCTGCTGGTATCTCGCCGGCGGGATCGTCGCGTCCGCAGTCCATCACTTCCTGGCCGACGAGGCGCCCCTCGATTACCAGATCTGAGAAGCGAGCCGGGATTCCACATCCACGCTCGATTTCAGCCGACCTTGGTACGAGGGGCTCAGGCCGGACGAACGCGCCGGGGAGTGCCGCCGCGAACTGCCGAAACCCGCGAGCGTGGTCCGGCTGAAAGCAACGGGAGACATCGCGCCGACCGGACGGGGAGAGGCCGCCATGCCGATCGAAGAATACAACGCCAAACGCGACTTCACCAGGACCCGCGAGCCGTCCGGGGCGACCGTGAAGCGGCACAAGCGGACGATCTTCGTCGTGCAGGAGCACCACGCCTCGGTCCACCATTTCGACTTCCGGCTGGAGGCCGATGGGGTCCTCAAGAGTTGGTCAGTGCCCAAGGGACCTTCTATGGACCCGGCCGTGAAGCGGCTGGCGGTGCAGGTCGAGGACCATCCCGTCGGCTACGCCTCCTTCGAGGGCACGATCCCGAAGGGACAGTACGGCGGTGGGACGGTCAGGATATGGGACAGATCATCGATCACACGCATCGAACCGGCGGCAAGAACAGTACGGCGGTGGGACGGTCAGGATATGGGACAGGGGGACCTACGAGAGCCTGATGGGGGAGAAGGCCGAGCCGAAGACCGTCGCCGAGGCGCTGGCCGACGGGCGACTCGAATTCGTCATGCACGGCGACCGTTTGCAGGGCTGGTCGAGGCGTCCCGCGAAAAGGCGGCCTCGAAGGTGAAGGGCCGAAAGCTCGCCGGATGACCCATGGGAGTCTTCATCGGCTGCTCCGGCTGGAGCAGATCGACTCGTGTTCACCGCGTCAGCCTAACTCCCGGCCGAGCCCGACAGAACCCCGGCCGAGCGACCTTTCGGGGCGGGCGATTTGAAATGGGTCGGCGGATCGAGGAAGCCCGGCAACTCGGTGGGCCGGTTTGTTGGACATCGGTTTGACGACCGGGTACGCTGAACGTCGTCGGCCTGCCCAAGTCATCCCCCGTGGCCCACCGGTCAGGACAGCCATGCGATCCTCCCTTGCAACTCTTCTCGCGGCGATGGGCATCTCGTTCGCGTCCCCGGCATGGGCCGCGGCCGACGCGGACGAGGCCACTCGCTTCTTCGAATCGCGGATCCGCCTAGTCCTCGTCGAACGCTGCTACGAGTGCCATTCGGGCCGATCCAAATCGCCCAAGGGCGGCCTGAAGGTGGATAGTCGTGATGCCCTGCTGCGTGGCGGGGACAGCGGGCCGGCGATCGTGCCGGGAAAGCCCGACGACAGCATCCTCATCAAGGCAATGGCCCGCGACGGCGAGGCCGCCGAGATGCCCCCCGACGGGAAGCTGGCCGATCGAGTGCTCGCCGACTTTCGCCGCTGGATCGCCTCGGGGGCGGCCGATCCGCGTCGAGAGGCCATTGCGATCGAGAAGCCGGCGATTGTCGATGTCGACTCCGGGCGCGATTTTTGGGCGTTCAAGGCGCCGATCCGCGTCGAGCCCCCTTCGGTCCTGGACGCCACCTGGGCCTGGGATGAGGCGGATCGGTTCATCCTCGCCCGACTCGAAACGAAGGGGCTGCGTCCCGCCCCGGACGCCGATCGGCATACCTGGCTCCGTCGCGTCTCGCTCGACCTCGTCGGCCTGCCGCCGTCGCCCCGACAGGTCGCCGAATTCCTCGACGACCCATCCTCCGATGCCAGGGCACGCGTCGTCGATCGGCTCCTGGCGTCGCCGGCATTCGGCGAGCGATGGGCGCGACACTGGCTCGATCTGATGGGCTATGCCGACCAGATCGGCACGGCGAACGACATCTTCGCCGAGCACGCCTGGAGGTATCGCGATTACGTCATCGCGGCGATCAATGACGACACCCCCTTCGACCGCTTCGTCCGCGAGCAGCTC
>CALKTZ010000492.1 GCA_937997355.1 uncultured Planctomycetales bacterium
CATCGGTTTTTTGGGAGTTTTGCCCTGAAATTGTGCCCCCAAACGCTTTTTGACCCTTCTGGCATGCGGCGTGCTCTAAGCTAATTTCATGAGCGACAAACGAGCAAGCGAGCCCCAACCAACTTAGGTCCGGATGGTTGAAACGCTCGGAAGCTCGTCGCGATCGCACCATGGAATCAAGAGCAAGCGTCGTTCTCCCTGGCTGTGCCCGGCCCCTCGTTGGGGCCGGGTTTTTTTATGCGCCTCGCGGACGATCCTTCCTCCGGAACCCCCACCCCGAATGTCGAATGCGCCTTGCGTTCGCATGATTAAGGAACACGTTTCGGGATGGGTGCGGAACAAATCGTTATGTGGTTCAGCCTCACCCTGCCGATGAGAAGGGATAGAGGTACGTGAACACGTGGAGTCCCGAAACCTCACGGGGCCAGATTCGCCGTCAATTCGCGACCGGGTTTTGTCGGTGAGCGGATTCAATTGACGAGTTTGCGGAGATGAGATACTGTCCGCGAACCCTGGCGAAATAGGCGACCGTGATCGGCCTCACGTTTGACGAGAGATTCGACAGGAATCTTGCCTTGGGGGCATGGAGGCCCGCGATGGCGATGATCACGGATACGTCCTTAACCTTGGAGCTTGAGGTTGAGGGCCTGGCCTTTGCCCGCCAGGTGCTCCGCACCGAGGCCGAGGCGATCGAGCGGGTTCGCGAGCGGCTCGACTCGACGATCGGCCGCGCGGCCGACCTGATTCACCGTTGCGAATCCAGCGTGATCGTGACGGGGATGGGCAAAGCCGGCTTGGTGGGCCAAAAGCTGGCCGCGACCCTGGCATCCACGGGAACCCGGGCGTTTCCGCTCCATCCGGCGGAGGCGGTCCACGGCGATCTCGGCCGGATTCGGGCCGGAGACATCGTGCTCGCCCTCTCGCAGAGCGGCGAGACAGAAGAGGTGCTGCGCCTGATCCCGGCGCTCCGACGGCTCGACGCCACGCTGATCGCGATCACCGAACGGGCTACCAGTTCGCTCGGCCAGGCCGCCGACCTCTGCATCCCCCTCGGCCCGCTGGAAGAGGCCTGTCCGCTCGGCCTGGCTCCATCCGCCAGCACCACCGCCTTGATGGCCGTCGGCGATGCGTTGGCATTGCTGGTCAGCCGGATGCGAGACTTCTCCGCCGAGGATTTCGCCCTCTATCACCCGGCCGGGAGCCTCGGCCGCAAGCTGACCCGCATCGAGGACGTGATGCGGACCGGACGTCAGCTTCGGGTCGCCCGCGACAACGAGACGGTCCGCGAGGTCTTCGTCCGGCTCTCCGGCCCCCGACGCCGCTCCGGCGCGGTCCTGATCGAGGACGAGAATTCCCGGTTGCAGGGGATCTTCACCGACAGCGATCTCGTCCGGCTCTTCGAATCCCGCCGCGAGGGGGACCTCGACCTGCCGATCGGCTCGGTCATGACGCCCGATCCCAAGAAGATCCGCGTCGGCGCCGTGCTCGCCGATGCCGTCGAGACGATGAAGGCGTACAAGATCAGCGAGCTTCCCGTCGTGGACCGGGGGAATCACCTGGTCGGCCTGATCGACCTGACCGACGTCATCGGCCTCATCCCGGCCGATTTCGAGGAGTGACGTTTTGATGCCTGTCCGGTCGACGATCGGCGCGAAACCTGATCCCGGTCCATCCCTCGAAGACCGTTGTCGAGCGATCGAGCTGCTCGTCGCGGACGTCGACGGGGTGATGACCGACGGCGTCATCGCGATCGACGATCGGGGGGTCGAGACCAAGCATTTCCACGTCCGGGACGGCACGGCGTTCGTCCTCTGGAAGCGGGCCGGCAAGCGGTCGGCGATCATCTCCGGGAGGAGTGCGGAGGCGGTCGCCCGCCGGGCGGCCGAGTTGGAGATCGGCCTCCTCTTCCAGGGAATCGCCAATAAGGCGAAGACGTTTCGCGCCTTGCTGGGCCAGCTCGGGCTCGATCCCCGGCAGGCCTGCTTCGTGGGAGACGATCTGGCGGACCTCTCGATCTTCGGGATCCCGTCCCTGGGCCTGGCCGCCTGCCCGGCAGACGCCGCCCCCGAAATCCTCGGCAGGGCGCACCTGGTCGCCAGGGGGGCGGGAGGACAGGCCGTGATCCGCGAGGTTGTCGAAACGATCCTCAAGGCTCAAGGACACTGGGACCGCCTGGCCGACGCCTATCTCTCGGCGATCGACTGAATCAGTCCCGTCGGACCCGGATCATCCCGGCTCGATGATCCCGACACTGACCCAACGGAACCCTGACCCGTGCTCAAGAAAGCCCTCAAAGTCGCGACGGTCCTCACCCTGCTCTACGGGTGCTACCTGGGCTACGTGCAGGGTTTCGCGTTGGTCGTGCATCGGCTCGAGACCGAGCGCAAGTCGTCGGAAATCCCCTTCGCGAAGAAGCCGTCGAAGTCGAAGCTGGAGTCGATCGAGCGCGCGAAGCGGAGCTTCGGCCCCGATCACTGGACGTCCGACGACAAGACCGACTGCTTCATCGACAACGGCCACGACTTCTGGCTCTATTTCAAGAAGCACAAGCAGCCCACCGAGAAGTACGACGGCAAGCGGATGATCCTCAACCCGGTGGCCATCATCGTGCGGGCCAACGGCGGCAAGGACACGATCACGGTGACGGCCGAGGAAGGGGTCTTCGACTCGAACCAGCGCCCGGGGCTCAGCGGCAAGCCGGTCCCCGACAAGGCCAACCCCAAGGCGGCCCCGGAACCGTTCAAGATCCTCCACGCCCAGATGAGCAAGAACGTCATGCTCCGGCATGACCGAGGGACGCCCGACAATCCCGACGACGACCTGTTCGCCGGCCCCTTCACCTATGCGGATTTCGACGACGCATCCTTGCAGATCACGAGCACATCCGACGTCCTGATCAAGGATCGCGACATGCGGCTCACCGGCGAGCAATTCTTGATTCAGCTCCGTCCCAAGGACAACATGAACGCCGATGCCCCCCCCGGAACCAAACAGAGCCGCGGCTTTGACGGAGTCCAGTCGGCGATCATCCGGAAGAACGTCCACGTCGTCTTCAACGACGTCGGCCAGACGGGTTTTCTCCCCTCGGAAGGCAAGGGGGGTAAGGACAAGGCTTCCAAAGGAACGTCGAATGCCTCGTCGCCCAGGAACACGGCCACATCCACCCCGGATGGAGCCGAGCAGGGGGCCGCGGCTCCTCCGGAGCCCAAACCGCTCGACCTGAGAAGCGCCGGCCAGATGACCGTTACCTTCCCGGAGCCGAGGCTCCCGGTCCGCGTCGGCCCTCCCTCGCCGGCTCTGCCGACCCTGATCGATTTCTCGCGCGATGTGCTGGCGCAGGTCGGCAATCTCGACGAGATGCCCGATCAACTCGCGTGCGACTCCCTCGGGCTCATCTGCTATCCGGCCGAACGCCCCGCGTCGGCCCAGCCCGACAAGCGGCCGGCGGATTCGGTCGCCAGTGACTCGTCGATCGAGTTCGCCGACCAAGGAGCATCCGAGGCCGATCCCGATAAGCCACAGGCCGATGAGCCCGCCAAGGGGGGCGGAACGTTCGGCAATCTGGAGCTTCGCTCGCTCAAGGCAACCGGGCATGCCGTCTGGCTCAAGCTCTCGAAACAAACGACCACCATCCGCGGGGTCGAGTTGAAGCACCAGAAGCGAGGCCCCGGCCTGCCCGACATCACCAACATGATGGGCAAGAAGGGACTTCGCGGCCTCGTGATCGAAAAGGTCGACAAGATCACCGAGGGTCCGGACCAGGGGAAGATCGTCGGCGTGACCAATGTCTGGGGGAGCTACGCCACGATCGTCGGCGAAGGCGGAGATACCAACAACGCCAATATCTACATCCAGGGTCCCGGACGGCTCGAAACCCGCGCCGAACACAACCAGGCCGCCCAGCGCATCGCCGAATGGCAAGACGTGCTCGAAGTGAAGAACCTGCCGGGCGAAAACCCCGCCGCGCCGATCAAGGTGGTTACCCTGACGGGCGTCCCCCTGATCCGCGATCTGTCCAAGCCCGACGCGCCCAGCTCGCTCGATTCGTCGGACCGGATCATCATCTGGCTCAAGCCGAAGCCGCCGGGTGCCAATGGCGCATCCCCGGTTCAGACCGCCGACTCGGCGATGACCCCCACCTCATCGGGCTATGACATCCAGCGGCTGTTCGCCTTCGAAGATGTCCACCTCCTGTCGCCGGGCCAGGTCATCAACGCGAGAAAGCGGCTCAACGCGGAATTCAAGCCTTCGCCCGCGCCGACCGTCGCGAACAATGGCAACGCCAATGCGGCCGGCAACGGCAACGCGGTTGCCACACCCGCTCCTAATGTGGTGACCAATCTGGAGGATCAGCCCCCGCCGAAGCCGCCGGCCCCGCCCGACCGCAAGATCGACGCCGACATCGTCTGGGCCAACGTCCAACTGCTGACGAACCCCGAACTCGCCCCCAGGACTGGCAGCGGATCGGCCACTTCGGGAACCAACGGCCCCCAAACTCCGGGGGGTGCTGGCGCTCCATCGCCCGAATATCAGATTCGAGAAGTTCAGCTCCTCCAACGCGTCGTGTTCCACCAGGACCCCGAGGAAGGGAAGACCACGGGGAACGACGCCTCGGGCGAGGCCCTCTACCTCTTCAGCGAGGGGGAGAACAAGGTTCGCATGGTCCTCTTCAACGACGTCCCGAAGAGGATCGCTTCGAAAGAGGGAGCCAACGGAACCGACTGGGAGTGGACGACCCCCGCCCACCTGCGAAAGGATCTCCCCCCGGCCCAAATCTCCACCGAGGAGATGAAGATCACCGGCCCGATCATCGGCCTGGATCAGACGAAAGATTTCGCCTATGTCAACGGGGCCGGGACGCTCAAGCAGTTCGTCGATCGCGGCATGATGGCCGACAAGAATCCGCTCGACCCCGCCGAAGCCGGGGGGGCCAAGCCCGATCCCAAGGCGGCCCCGCTGAAGATCCAGACGAGGGCCGGACGCGCCCTCTCGGAGAAGACCGAGCTGACGATCCGCTGGACCGAGAAAATGAGATTCCACGGACGGTCGCCCGACTTCGAGAATCGGCCGAATACCGCCGCCCGGGCCGAGTTCTACGGCCAGGTCAACGCGATCACCCAAGAACAGGACTCGATGCTCGACTGCAACGGGAAGATGATCACCTATACCGATCGGCCGGTCCCGCTGGCCAAGCAGCCGAAGCCGAGGGAAGCGAAAGTCGTGAACGCGGCCGGCGGCAAGTCGCAGGCCGCTCCGGAGAATGCACCGGAGCCGAAGCCGGACCTCGCGGTGATCGAGTTGTACGGCGATGCCGTCGCGGTCAATCGGAAGGTCGATCCGCTTCGCCCGCTCGTCCTCCAGAAGCAGAGAATCCAGGCCGACTATCTCGTCTATGATCGCCGGTCGGGACAGTTCACCGCCCCCGGCCCGGGCGTCGTTTACCTTTATGATCGCCAGGGGTCCGAGTCGGGCATGATGCGCGGTGCGCCGAACGACAACCGGCAGGCGCTCGGAGATCGGGCCGTCACACCGACCGCGATGTGGCAAGACATGGATGGCAATGGCGGTTTGCAGCCGCCGTCGCCGCTGGAGATGGAGCAGCAGGAGCAGGAGACGGCCG
>CALKTZ010000493.1 GCA_937997355.1 uncultured Planctomycetales bacterium
AGGTGCTGCTCCTGGCCGCCGCCTACTTCTTCATCAACACCACCAGCTACGGCATCGAGATGTTCATGCCGACGGTCCTCAAGAAATGGTTCGAACTGGACCTCAGGCAGGTGACCACGGCCCTGATGATCCCTCCCCTCGGCGGCCTGATCGGCCAGCTCCTGGTGGGGCAGAGCTCGGATCGGACCCACGAGCGGCGCTATCATGCCTCGATCCCGATCTATTGCGGGGCCATCGCCCTGGCCTGCACGCTGCTGATCCCCCAATCCCCGGCCAATGTGGCGATCGGCGTGGCGACCTTCACATTCGTCGTCTTCGGGATCAAGGGCTACCTCCCCGCCTTCTGGACCCTCCCCGGGCTGTTCCTCACCGAGGCCGCCGCCGCCGGCAGCATCGGCTTCATCAATTCGACCGGCAACCTCGGCGGGGCCGTCGGCCCCTCCTTCATGGGCTTCTTCAGCAGCCAGGACAATTCGTTCGGCAAGCCCCTGCTGTTCCTGAGCGTTTCCATGGCGATCTCGGCGACGATCATCCTCTCCCTCAAACTCGGCGGGAAATCGTCCGTGTCCCTGGACGCGGCCACGCTCGAACGCGTCGCCGCCGAACAGCGGGAAGTCCTGGATGAGACCGAGTCGCTGATCGAGCCCGCCTGATCAAAAGGGGGACATCCCTAATTATTGATCGAAGTGACGAAGCGATGGCCGACCAGAGTCATGCATCCGCGTATCTTTTCGACGACCAAAGTCGCCGGGCTTCCTCAATAATTAGGAACGTCCCCTTCGTCTTTTCTAATACGATTCGTTAAAATATTATCAATATCTAATGATAAACTGTGTGATTCCCATTTTTTCGGAATACCTGATATGTAAACACGGCAATACGTTCTACCTAAACCATATTCGGACGGTATATAGCATATGAATGACAGCGCGTAAATATCCAATTCTGTATTTAATCTATAAAATGGAAATTCATGTCCCGTGACATGATCAAACCTCGGAAATCGGGGTATTTCATCAAGCAGTTTCTTCGCTACGAGACCGCCAAGATCTTGTGGATAACGCCCGTATTTGGAATGAAATACTTCTAAAGCACTGACCACGGGATCGCACACATGCTCGTATTCCCGAAAGACCTGATGCTTGCTTGGAAAATCTTCATTCTTGTTTAATATATAAATAAATTTAAATATTATATATAAAATAATTAATAATATAAAATAAATTTTTAATTTATAAATAAATATAACAAATTTATTTATAAACATAAACTTTAATGTATTCATTGGGTTTTGGGTCAAAACAAGGGACCGTTTCGCTGTTCTGGAGCGAGTTATAATAAGTACTGTGATTGACCTGCCGGTCCGATGTCAACCCGGGGGTGTAGCTATTCGAATATCTGGCTCTTCCGCAGAAACTGTGGGTGACTGAGTTGCGGAAGAATGCCCCTTGAGAGGAAGAATCGCATCCTGGAACACGCGTCGGCCAAGATGGAGTTACCACGCTCATCGGAACCGGGAGTGCCCCAGGATGCGTATCCAGACGATCCTCAATCGCATCGAGAAATACAAGTCGTTCGTCTATTGATCGAAGTGACGAAGCGATGGTCGACCAGAGTCATGCATCCGCGTATCTTTTTCGACGACCAAAGTCGCCGGGCTTCCTCAATAATTAGGAACGTCCCCTTCGTCGAATCCCCGCGTGCTCGCGCCCCTTTCGCGCGAGCCCCGGCCGTGTTACAAATCGGTCGAGGCGAGGCCCCGCCGCGAGACGTCCCGCGCCCCGGGGTCCGCCACCATTTGCCGCCGCTTGATGAAGGATCGATCGATGCGAATTCCCCGGCCCCCTCTTCGCCGGACCTGGCGTCCGGCCCTGGTCCTCCCCCTGTTCGCTTGCCTGCTCTGCCTGCCCGCCCCGGCATTTGCGCAACAAACCCAGGCCCAGCCGGCCCAGCCGCAAGTGCCGGTGCTCCCCCCGTCGAATGACACGGCGGCCGGCACGCCCGTCAACCCGGCCACCGGCGGCCCGCTCGATCGCAAGCAGCCGTTCCACAGGATGCTGATCAGCGTCAAGAACAACTACTATCCCCCCGGCAATTCGATGGGGATCACCTCGCAGCAGCTCCGGACCTTCACGAGCCGCTACACGGTCCCCGATTGCCCGACCGCCTGGCGCGTGCAGATGAATACCCTGCAAGGGGGGAAGCAGTCCGGGACCGACGTCATCCATGTCGACAACGGCAAGCTCGCCATCTTCATCATCCCGACCCGGGGGATGGGGCTCCTCTCGGTGGTCCGCGACAACGTGCGAGTGGGCTGGGACTCGCCGGTGAAGAACATCGTCAACCCCATCTACATGAACCTGAACAACCGAGGCGGACTCGGCTGGCTCGATGGCTTCACGGAGATGATGTGCCGCTGCGGGATCGAATGGAACGGCCACCCCGGGCAGGACCGCTTCACCGACACCACGGGGGCGATCTCCACGCTCGACCTCACCCTGCACGGCCGGATCGCCAACCTCCCCGCGCAGGAGGTGGAATTCATCGCGCTCCGTGAGCCGCCGTATACCCTCACGATCCGGGGCCGGGTCGACGAGGCGATGTTCCACGGCCCCAAGCTCCAACTCTACTCCGAGCTCTCCACCGAGCCCGGGTCGAACACGTTCCGAATCCGCGACGTGATCGTCAACAAGGCGGGTCAACCGCAGGAATTTCAGATGCTCTATCACTCCAATTTCGGGCCGCCGATCCTGGAGGAAGGGGCGAAGTTCCTGGCTCCGGTGGAGCGCATCACCCCGTTCAACGACCACGCCGCATCCGGGCTCGATTCCTACGACACGTTCGAGAAGCCGACCCCCGGCTATGTCGAGCAGGTGTATTGCCTCAAGCCCAAGGCCGACGCCAACGGGCGCACCCTCGCCGTTTTGCGCGACAAGGCGGGCAAGCGGGCCGTCTCGATCCGCTACGCGACCGCCGAGCTCCCCTACCTGACGCTCTGGAAGAACACCGAGGCCCTCGACGACGGCTACGTCACCGGGCTCGAGCCGGGGACCAACTTCCCCAACACGCGACGGGTCGAGCGCGAGCACAACCGGGTCCCCATCCTCAAGCCGGGGGGGAGCTACGCCATGGCGCTGGAATACGGCATCCACTTCGGCGAGGCCGAAGTTCAGCCGGTCGTCGACGAGGTCGCCCGCATCCAGGGAGACGCCAGGCCGACCATCGACCAGCACCCGGAGAAGAAGTGAGCCAGCGAGGGAGGCGTCCCGCGATCGGCTCCCGTTCACGCGAACGGGAGCCGATTTTTCATCTCCTCGAAGGCCGACGCCAGGGATGGCAGGAGGTCCGGAAGGCCCTCCTGCTCACGACTCCAGCATCGAAACCGATCGACGAATTCGTCGACGGCTTCTCGGATGTCGATTCCTTTCACCATCCGTTTCGCTTCCTGCTTCAACTTCAGCTCATCAAACGAATCTTCGTTGACGGCTTCTCCGCAATGAAAAGGAAATCTTGCATCATCGCATGTCCCATCAATCTATTCCGGCTATCAGGCCGCCTGCAAGATTGGCACGAAAAGAAACCCAGCCCGGATGAGAGGCTGAGGCTAAAACTGGAGATAGGAATGGCCCCGCGTTACGACTTTAAAGATTTGTCGTACTCGATACAGTAAGTCTTCATTGGGCCATTATATTCAAATCGGCATAAATCCAAGACATTGCGGCCAATCAAAGCCGAGATCCCCATGCTCTTTAGCTCACAGGACAGCACGGAAATATTGGGGCTCAAGGAGCAGACTTCCTTTTCGCCAATGATGAAACAGGCGTCGTATGTGTCGCACGGGGTGCGATCCGGGCCTGACGACGGGGTATGGATCATGATGCTGCCGCGAGGGCTGAGCCCCAGGGCGCAAATAATTTCTGGGTCAAGTGCCGAAATGAATGCCCCGGTGTCAATAAGGCCCTTGATTATCAGCGGTGAAGAGTATTTCTGGCCAGCTCTCTTGAGAGCATTAACCCTGGGCAACGACTGCATGACCTTGATTTCGATCAGCGGACCGAATCCGCCAATGATACCGGTCAAGGTTGGCATGGGCTGAGATCCCGAGAAAAATACTCGATTGGTTCATATCTGTGGATTTGCTTCACAAGAAACGAATCGAGTCCGAACGCCTCGTAACCAGCCTCAAGTGCAAGCTCATAAGTAGCGTAACATCCAAGAATTTTCTCACCGCCGATGACGACGAATTTCCCTTCGTCGCCGAGCATCTCCATCAAGTGCTCGCGATAAACTTCAAGCTCTCGTTCTAGCGCCATGGTCGTTGACCCCCGAATGCAATCAAGTTTGGAAGATCGGGTGTCCGTGGATGGTGTTTGCTCCATCGATTTCGTTTCGGCATCCGCGTGACGACTGTTTAATCCAACCCTGGCAATCGGCGTACCCGGACATCAGATTCATTCTAAACTGTTCAAACGAACAAAGGAACAGTCGCCAAAGAATTGTCCTCTTCCTCCAACATCGACAACGCCGAGACGCACTCACAGTGCCTTGACCTTCATGAGCTTCTTGAAAATCGACGGGCTTGCCAATGTCGCGTCCAGCAGCCGCCCGACGGTGGCCGTGACCTTGCGTTGGCCTGTCTCGTAATTGCTGACCGTCTGCGAGGAGACGCCGAGGTATTCGGCGAACAGCGCCTGGCTGGCCTTGAGCTTGAGCCTGGCCGCCTTGAATTGCTCGGGTGTGTATTCGGTCGGCCGCACAGCAACCTCGTATACCCGAACCGTGGCGATCCCTTCGAGCGATTCTCCCGCCTGAGAGGCCCGCACGTATTCGTCAATTCCCGCGCATGCCTCGGCGATCATCGGCGACAACCCCTCGGCCTGTTCGAGTTCCCTGGCCCGCTTCGCAATCCTGCTATCCACCGGATCTTTCTTCGCCATCTCGCCACCCCTGTAATCTTTCCGCATCGATCTCCGAGGCCCTCGCGATTAACGCCAATTCATTGCGGTCAGCCTTGCTCAGATCGTCCTTCTCGGCCTTCCCGTATAAGACGACCGGGAAGATGATGCCGCATCGTTCGACGTGCAAGTAATGCACTCGGAAACTGCCGCTCTTGCCCTTGCTCGACTTCTCGCTGGAAAGCGCGGCAAGGCCGGGCGATGCTCGACCGCGTCAAACCCGTTCCGGCATGGTTTCGGTGGCCGCCTCGGCCTCGCCGTTGCGGGTCCAGATGGCGTTGTAGGCCGCGCTCTTGTACATGTCGCCGAGGGTGGGGAAATTGAAGCAGGCGCGGTTGAACAGCTCGACGGTGCTGTCGGTCTGCATGGCGATCACGCCGATGTGGACGAGCTCGGTGGCGTGCTCGCCCAGGACATGGACCCCCAGGAGCTTCATGTCGTCGCGCCGGAAGATCAGCTTGAGGAAGCCGGTGTCGTCGCCGATGATCTCGCCGCGCGAGCTCTGGGCGTAGCTGGCCCGGCCGACCACGTAAGGGATTCCCGCCTTCTTGACCTCCTCCTCGCTCGCGCCGACCATGCTCGCCTCGGGGATGGTGTAGATCCCCGTCGGCAGCAGCGACGAGACGTGGAGCTTCAGGCCGACGTGGCAGGCGTGGCACATGGCCACCCTCGCCTGCTCCATGCTCGTGGAGGCCAACGCCGGATAGCCGATCACGTCCCCTGCGGCGTAGATGTGCGGGACCGACGTGCGGTAGTGCTCATCCACTACCAGGAGCCCCCGATTCCCCGGGACCAGCCCGGCGGCCTCCAGGTTGAGGTTCTGGGTGTTGCTCGACCGCCCGGCCGCGATCAGGACCCCTTCGACGGTCAATTTCTGGGACGGATCGTCGTCGATCGTCAAGGTGACCTCGTCCCCATGCTCGGGGGCCTCGCAGGCGGTCACCCGGCGGTTCCAGAGGAACGTGATCCCCAGCTTCTCGCGCATCGACGCCTCGAGCGCCTTGGAAAGATCGGCGTCGAGCATCGGCAGGAGCTCGCCCCGACCGTCGATCATCCAGACCTTCACCCCGAGCGCGGCGAACGTGCAGGCGTATTCGCTGCCGATCACCCCCGCGCCCACCACCGCCAGGGTGCGGGGGAGCCGGTCCATCTCGAGGATCTCGTCGGAATCGTGGACCCGGATATGCTCGAAGGGGAACATCGGCGGGCGGACCGGCGACGACCCGGTGGCGATCAGGATCGTCTCGGCCTGCAAGACGACTTCCTTGGGGGGCTCGGCCGCCGCGTCGGGGGCATTCGAACCGTCGGGGTTCAGGGTGGAAACCACTCGCACCGTGTGCGGGTCGAGGAAC
>CALKTZ010000494.1 GCA_937997355.1 uncultured Planctomycetales bacterium
AATCTCCGGAGCGTCCCATCGCAACTGCCGAGAATTCACTCCGGGTTCGTCCTGGACAGGCCGCCCAGATCCGCACTCCCGTCCCCTTCAACTCGCCTCGCACGCTTTTCACGAGGCCATTGACCGCGTGCTTCGTGGCGGCGTAGGTTGCCGAATACGGCATGCCGGCAAACCCGAGAACCGATGAGATCTCGAGGATCTGGCCTCCCCCCCGGGCCTTCATGTGAACAATCGCGCGTTGAGTTAAGTCCATCAATGCGACGAGATTCAGTCGAATCATCTCGTCGATGATCGCCGGATCCTGTTCTTCGAAGGGCGCATAATTTCCCATTCCCGCGTTGTTGACCAGGAGATCCAGCCCGCCGGGAAAAGCGATCGCGCGTTCCCACAACCGTCGCCGAAACTCGGCGTCCGCCAAATCCCCAGCGAGGGGGACGACTCGCTCCTTGCCAAGTTCTTCAACCAGGCTACGAAGTCGATCCTCGCGCCTCGCGGTGGCGAGGACGGTGAAGCCCCGGTCGAGGACGAGTTGCCGTACCAGTTCTCGACCGATCCCGGACGAAGCCCCGGTCACGAGTGCATACTTCATCCGAGCGGAATCCTTATATAAGATGTGTTTTGGAGGGATCGTCATGGCCACTGTTCGTATGAGAGAAGATGATCGGAAATGATTTTCGTGAACCTTGAAAAGACGACTCGTTTCAAGAATTGCTGAAAAGGGCCATCACGCGGCACGAGAATTGTTTCGAAGCTCTTGATGTGCTAAACCGGAACGCTGAATGTTCCAGTCAGGCTCGACGCCGGCCACTTGCAAGACGGGGGATGCTTAAATCCTCCTGGCCAGGATTGCTGGCGTTTCTGGCTCGATGAGGGGCGGATGCCGCATTTTATCAAAGAATCCCGAATCGCCGCATCACCTTCGGTCGTCTTCGCATTTCATGAAAGTCCGGGGGCCCTCGAAAAATTGACCCCTCCCTGGGAACATGTGGAAATCCTGCAAAAGTCGGATTCGATTCTTCCAGGAAGCCGCGTTGTCTTCCGCGTCAAGATTGGCCCCCTGGCAATCATCTGCGAGGCCGAACATACTGAGTATGAAAAAGGCAGGATGTTCGCCGATCGTCAGGTACGAGGGCCCTTTGCAAGCTGGTATCATCGCCACCTGATGCTGGATGACGGTCAAGGCGGGACGATTTTGCGAGACGAAGTCGAGTATGAGCCGCCGCTGGGATGGGTTGGCAAGTTTCTGAGTAGTAATCTACTCGAATCGAGGCTTCAGCGGCTTTTTAACTTTCGGCATGAGGCAACCCAGCGTATCGTCGAAGCCAACGATTTTTGAGTTCGCAGCTTTTCTTCTTCTCAGTTCCCATTGTTCAATCTTGGACCCCAAAATCCGGCTTGTCGCTTCGAGACCAATGTCATCGACCACACTTCAGGAATGGATCGCGAGATTCCTTTCTAATTTTCTGGATCGACGATCGATAAGATGATGTTGGTGGCGAATATCAGAAAAACCAGCAAGCTAGGGTTCTTATCCTAATATCTTGGTGGAAATGGTCGCTCCCGCTCCCGCGATTCAATGCCCGATTGAATCGCTCGACCCTCAGTGAAGATCGACATGCCTCGTACAATTGTCTGCCAAAATTGTGGGATCGCTCTCAACCTACCGGCCGAGATTTCGTCCGGTAAACGGCTGAGATGTCCGAAGTGCTCCCATCGATTTGCCATCACTGAGATCGATGCGCGCTCCGCGTCGACGGCGCCCGGCCTCGCGGATGCGGCACAAACATCTTTGCACGAGATCCCGACGAATCTCCCCCCTCTCCCCGATGAGATCCCCATCCCGCGCAGTGAAGGTGATCTCCGCGATACGTTCGACCTTCCGAGCTTGGGCGCGGACGATGATCCCGGACTGGTCCCCGAATTCGGTTCGGGACCGGAAAAGCCCGTCGGCGATGTCAATTCGCTCTTCGATCACGCGTCCGCCCCGAAGAAACGCAAAACCGCGGCCGAGGCCAGATCTCAGGCCCGCCGTTGCAAGAGTTGTCAGGGATTTGTCCCGGCGGGGATGTCGATCTGCCAGGTTTGCGGGCTCGATCAAGAGACGGGTATTCGGATCGATCTCGACGAAGACATCGGCCC
>CALKTZ010000495.1 GCA_937997355.1 uncultured Planctomycetales bacterium
AAGCGGGTCTTGATGGGGCTGGTGATGATGCCAGAGCGGCTTTCGGCCTCGTCGAGGAAGATCCGATCCCTCCACTGGCGCGTCTCATCCTGATAGGGATGGTTGGGGAATCGCTGGTCGAGCGGATCGATGTATTCGTCGCGTGCCGTGAGCCAATCGGACCGCTTGGTCGACGCCATCAAGGGTTTGGCATGCTGGTACAGGTATTCTGCCCCGGGGGGCCAGGCCAGATAGACCATGAGCCCCCCCATCCCCAGGAGGGCCAGGACGAGGGCGCCGGTTTCCAGTCCGGAACGGGAGAAGAGCCCCGTCTCGTTCCCGAACGCGGAGGTCACGATCGAGCCGAATGATGACGACGAGTGGACCCGCTGGCCCGCGCCTTTTTTGGCCTTTCGACCGGCCGAGGCGGCCGCCGCGCCGGCATCATCGATGATGGAATTCTTGACCGTGGACGTGCCGAGCCGCTGGGGATTGGGGCCGGGAGATCCTTCCTGCCCCCAGACCATCTTGACCGATTTCCCCCGTTCCGACTTCGCCTTCAGCTCGGAGAGGGTATGCGCGACCGCCGCGGCGTCCCAGGGACGCTCGGTGGGCTCCTTGGCCATCAGGGAGACGATCAGATCGTCGAGGACGACCGGGATCTCCTCGACCTTCGCGCTGGGGCGCGGCGGCTTCTCGTTGAGATGATTGTGCATCAAGATCATGGGGGAGCTTCCCTCGAAGGGGGGCCTCCCGACCAGGAGTTGATAGAGCACGATTCCCAGGGCATACAGGTCGGTCTTGTGGCTGACCGCCGGCGCCCCCCGGATCTGTTCCGGGGCCATGTAGGCGGCCGTGCCGAGGGTCCGCCCGGTCGCCGTGAGGGCGGTCGCGTCCAGATCCTTGGCGATGCCGAAATCGGTCAGCTTGATCCGGCCCTGGTCGTTGACCATGAGATTCGAAGGCTTCAGGTCGCGATGCACGACGCCGTGCTCGTGCGCGTAGTGGAGGGCCTCGCAGATCTGGATGGCGAGATCGACCACCTCGCGCCAGGGGATGGTCCCCCGCTTTTCGAGGATCTTGTCCAGGGTATCCCCCTGGATGAACTCCATGGCGATGTAGGAGGTCCCCGCCGATCGCCCCACCGCCAGGAACCGGACGATGTTGGGATGGCGGAATTGCTTGAGGATCTCCGCCTCGCGCATGAATCGTTCGTAGACCTTCCCGCGCTGGGAGATCTCCCCGCTCACGACCTTGATGGCCGCGGGCTTCCCGGTGGTATCGTTGACCCCTCGGTAGACGACCCCCATCGCCCCCGAGCCAACGACCGAGTCCAGCCGGAAGGACCCCAGTTTCTCGCCGATTCGGATCTGGCTCATGGCCGCCCGTTGACCTCCGCAACCCGCCAAGCCTGATGCAAGAATGAGCCGAATCGCCGGACTGCCCCCCCGGGGCCGACGATTCGGATCCTCAATCCCTCATCGATTCAACATGAAAGGAGTTTCGATGTGCTGGCGGGTTGCCTCGATCATGTACGCGGCATGATGCAAGAGACGCCGCCCGCGGCCGGCAGGTAGCTCTTCTGGACATAATCCATGACCATTCGGTCCGCATTGAATCGCCATCCCAGGGTCCGGAACGCGTTCTTCTGCCGGGCGATCCACCCGCGAGGCAACCCCGAAGCATCCCGATTGTAATACAGCGGGACCAGTTGGTTGGTGAGGGTTGCGATCAAATCATCGTGATCGCGCGCGTCCTGGATCGCGGGGTTCGAGTGCGCCTGTCCATATCCGATGGCAAATCCATTGGAACCATCATAAGCTTCGGCCCACCAGCCGTCGAGGATCGAGAAGTTCAAGCTGCCATTCAGGACGGCCTTCTCCCCCGAGGTCCCGCTCGCCTCCTGCGGACGGCGAGGATTATTCAGCCAGACATCGACCCCCTGGACGAGCTGACGCCCGACGTTCATGTCGTAATCCTCGACGAACGCCATGCGATCGCGGAACCGATCGCTCCAGGCCATCCGGGTGATTTGCTGGATCAGTTCCTTGCCTAAACGATCCTCAGGATGGGCCTTGCCGGCGAAGATGATCTGGATCGGCCGGTCGGTCGCGCCGATGATCTGGGCGAGCTGCTCGACATCCTGGAGGATCAGGCCGGCTCGCTTGTACGTGGCGAAGCGGCGGGCGAAGCCGATCGTCAGAGCATTGAGATCCAGCACCTCCAGCGCGCGCTGCACGGACGATTCGGGCTCCTCGCGGCGACGGGCCTGCATCGCCAGCCGATTGCGGACGAAGTTGATGAGCCGGGCCTTGAGGACCTGCTTGGTCTCCCAGATCTCGCCGGCGTCGACGGTGTTGATGGCGCGCCAGGTCTTCGGGTCCCGCTGCCGACGAGGCCAATCGGTCCCGAGATGGCGGTCGAACAGGAGGTGCATCTGCGGGGCGACCCAGGTTTGCACGTGGACGCCGTTGGTGATGTGCCCGATCGGGACATTCTCCTCCCGCACCCCCGCATAGAGCGGCTCCCACATCCTGCGAGAGACCGTGCCGTGCAGGCTGCTGACGCCGTTGGCGTATCGGCAGAGCTTGAGGGCGAGCACCGTCATGCAGAAGGGCTCGTTCGGGTCGGTCGGATAGATCCGCCCCAGGCCCATGAAATCGTCGTACGAGAGGTGGACGGCCTCGCGAATCTTGCCGAGATGCTCCTCCACGAGCGGGGCCGGGAACCGGTCGTGCCCGGCCGCCACGGGGGTGTGGGTCGTGAAGACGGTCATGGCGGCGACGTCGCGCCTCGCCTCGGCGAAGGGGAGCCCGTTCCCCTCCATTTCTTGCCGGATCATCTCGATCGTGGCGAACGCGCTGTGGCCTTCATTGAGGTGGAGGACCGACGGGTGAATCCCCAGGGCCTTGAGCGCGCGAACCCCGCCGACTCCGAGCAGGAGTTCCTGGCGAATCCGGGTCCGGGCATCGCCGCCGTAGAGCCGGGCCGTCAGGGAGCGGTCGGATTCGTTGTTCTCCTCGACGTTGGAATCGAGCAGGAGCAGCTTGGTCCGCCCGACGTCCACCTGCCAGACGCGGGCATGCAGCATCCCGGTCGCCGTCTCGATCGAGACCGAGAGGGGCTTGCCGTCCGGGCCATTGAGGCGTTCGATCGGGAGCAGATCGAGGTCGGTGTTGAGATAATTCTCCTGCTGCCAGCCGTTGGCGTCGAGCGACTGGCGGAAATATCCCTGGGCGTAGAGGAGCCCGATGCCGATGAGCGGAATCCCCAGGTCGCTGGCGCTCTTGAGGTGGTCCCCCGCCAGCACCCCAAGCCCTCCCGAGTAGATGGGCAAGCTTTCGTGCAGGCCGAACTCGGCGGAGAAATAGGCGACGGGTCGCGCCCGCAGGATCGAGGCGTGGGTCGCCCCCCAGGAGTCGGTGTTCTTGAGATACTCGGAGAGCCGGCGGAACGCGTAATCAATCCGGGAGTCGAGCGCCATTTCCATCGCCCGACGCTCGAGCTGATCGGCCGGGAGCCGCTTCAGGAATTCGACCGGATTGTGATCGACTTTGCGCCAAAGCGCGGGATCGAGCTCGCGGAACAAGGCGATGACATTGGGCTGCCAGGTCCACCATAAATTCCGGGCCAATTCCCGAAGCTTGTCCAAGAACTGCGTCTGACTTAGCATTGACTAACCCCATTTCGGCCGACTGCATCCTGACTTCAGGATCGTTCCAGAAGCGTCATTGAGCCATTCCGGGCGCGTCTTCTCGTCGGAAATCTCCCCGGATCCATACCAGAACCTAGGACATGGAATGGCTCGGCCTGACTGTGCGTCCTTGAGAGGGCAGCATAGTATTACGCAACAGCGCACACCCGCCAACCCCCTGGAGGTTCGAGCCGACGCATCGCCGAGTGCCCGGCAGCCGGTGGTCGAACTTGCGATGAGCATCCATGCTGAGATTCGGGCTCCTCTTCTCCCTCGAAAACGCGGCATTTCGAGGCCTTCGAGCACCCGGAGAAATCGCTTCACCCGCCCAGCTTGCCGAGCCATGCTGGGTTTTATTCAGTAGGGAGTCAGGCTGGGATCGACATCCCGAATCCAGGCCAGAATCCCCCCCGTCAAATTCTGGGGCCGGGAGAAACCGGCCTCCCGGAGCAGGGCGACCGCCTTGGCACTCCGCGCGCCGCTCTTGCAATGGACGACCATCGGGACCGTCCGATCGAGTTCGGCGAGCCGGTCGGCGAGCTCGGGGAGGGGGATTACGGTTGAACCCTCGATCCGGCAGATCGCGATTTCCTCGGGGTTGCGAACGTCCAGGATGAAAGGCTTGACGGCGCCGGGATCGCGCAGGATCGCGTCCAGTTCCAGCGGCGCGATCTCCTCCTTGCCACTCGGCGGGGGGGCCGGCTCCTCGCCGCGAATCCCGCAGAATTCCTGATAGTCGATCAATTCGCGGATCGTCGGATTGGGTCCGCAGATGGGGCACTTCGGGTTCTTGCGAACCTTCATCTCGCGGAAGGACATATCCAGGGCATCATAGAGCAGGAGCCGGCCGATCAGCGGGTTGCCTTTCCCCAGGATCAGCTTGACGGTCTCCGTCGCCTGCACCACCCCGATCAACCCGGGCAAGATCCCGAGAACTCCGCCTTCCGCGCAGTTCGGCACCAATCCCGGAGGGGGAGGTTCGGGATAGAGGCAGCGATAACAAGGGCCGTGAGGCGGATAGAAGACCGTCGCCTGCCCGTCGAACCGGAAGATCGAGCCGTAGACGTTGGCCTTCCCCAGCAGGACGCAGGCGTCGTTGACGAGGTATCGCGTGGGGAAGTTGTCGGTTCCATCCACGATCACATCGTAGTCGGCGAAGAGCTGGAGCGCATTGCTGCTATCCACCGCGAACTCATGACGGACGACGTTCAGATCGGGATTGATCGCGAGGAGCTTTTCCTGGGCGCTGTCGATTTTCGGCCGGCCGACGTCGGAAGTGAAATGGATGATCTGCCGCTGGAGGTTCGAAACGTCGACCACGTCGCAATCGACAAGTCCGATCGTCCCCACCCCCGCCGCGGCGAGATAGAACGTGAGGGGTGCCCCGAGCCCCCCGGTGCCGATGCAGAGGACACGCGCCGCCTTGAGCCGCGCCTGCCCGGCCATCGCCACCTCGGGCATGATCAGATGGCGTGAATACCGCTGCACCTCGGACGGTGAAAGCTTGACGCCGGAATCTCGGCCGGAGAGCAGATCGGGGAGGTCCATGGGCGATCACTCGGTCTGTGGTGTCGAGGCGGAATCGGTCGGGCGCGATCGAAGAGGCCGGACCGGGCTCAGCTTCGATGGCCCGGCTGGTATCGGCCGATCAGGAGGCTGGCATTATGCCCGCCGAAGCCGAAGCTGTTGGACATCACGCGATCGACGCGTGTTTCTCGGGCGACGTTGGGAATGTAATCGAGGTCGCATTCCTCGTCCGGGTTCTCCAGATTGATCGTCGGAGGCAAGACGCCGGAGTCGATCGCGAGCGCCGAGATGACGAGCTCCACGCCTCCCGAAGCCCCCAGGAGGTGCCCGAGCTGGCTCTTGGTGCTCGAGATCTGCAACTTCCTGGCATGGGAGCCGAAAATCTGCTTCATGGCCCGAGTCTCGGCCAGGTCTCCGAGATGAGTGCTCGTCCCATGCGCGTTGATATAGTCCACGCTCTCCGGCGCGGCCTCCGCATCTTCCAGGCAAAGCTTCATGGATCGTGCGGCCCCCCGGCCTTGATCGTCGGGCGCGGTGATGTGCGTACCGTCGGCGGAGGTTCCATAACCGAGGAGTTCGGCATAGATGCGGGCACCTCGGGCGAGGGCGACCGACTCGGCCTCCAGGATCAGGATGCCGGCCCCTTCGGACAGGATGAACCCGTCCCGGTCGCGATCGAACGGGCGGCTCGCCCGGGTCGGGTCGTCGTTGCGGGTGGAGAGGGCGCGCATCGCGGCGAAGCCCCCCAGCCCCATGTGCGTGATGGCCGCTTCGCTCCCGCCGGTGATGACGACATCGGCGTGGCCGTACTGGATCGCCCGGTAGGCATCGCCGATGGCGTTGGCCGCCGAGGCGCAGGCGGTGGCGACCGCCGAAATCGGCCCTCGCAGGCCCCAGCGGATCGAGACGTGGCCGCTCGCAGCGTTGACCATCAGCTTGGGGATGGTGAACGGGCTGATCCGCGAGGGTCCTTTATGGATCATCGTGGAATGCTGGGTCTCGAATTCGTTGAGGCCGCCGATCCCCGAGCCGATGATCACGCCGCAACGGTCGTCGGGGAGGGCCGTGAAGTCGATCCCCGAATCCTTCACGGCGGACTCGCTCGCCGCGAGGGCGAACTGCGCGAAGCGATCGAGATGCCGGGCGTCCTTGACCCCGAAATGGGCGACGGGGTCCCAATCGACGACCTGGCCGCCGAAGTGGACCTTGAACTCGCTGGTATCGAAGAGGTTGAGCGGACCGATACCGCTACGCCCCTCGCAGAGGGCGGACCAAAATCCCTTGAGAGTCTCGCCGAGCGACGTGACGACTCCCAGGCCCGTGATGACGACTCGACGCGGCTCTCTCAGCTGTCTCAATGGTCCTCCCGAGACCCTGGCTACAGGTTTCCGATGGATTTCGTGAATTCGCGACGGTTCCGCTTCAAGCGACGTGGCAACCCGCCGGATCGTTGAGGCCGAGAGTATTCGCTCGGCCGGTACGTGCTCCGTCCTCGCCGAGCGGCCTCAACGATCACGCAACGTGCAACAGGCTGGCCGGGCCGGCCAAAACTTTGAATTACTTGGCGTGAGCGTGCTGATCGATGTAATCGATCGCCTGGCCGACCGTCTGAATCTTCTCGGCTTCCTCGTCGGGGATCGTGATGGCGAATTCTTCCTCGAATTCCATCACCAACTCGACGGTGTCGAGCGAGTCGGCCCCCAGATCATTCACGAAGGACGTATCCCGAGTGACCTGATCCTTGGAAACCCCCATCTGCTCGCTGACGATTTCAATGACACGCTCTTCAATGGACACGGGCGAATCTCCTCGTCTTATCGCTTGCGACCGATCGAAACGCGGTGCGCCCGAGGGGTCGACCATCGTCGAAACCCGCAGCCGGGCCACCATCGGGTATTGTCCTGTCGGATTGCCTGAAAATCGGCGTGGAATCGCCTCGTCGTGACATTCGACGAGCCCATCCCAGGCGTGTCTGCTCTCAAGTTCGCGGGAACGAACTCACTCGAACCCGGCCCAGCATCCTGTACGGATCGGGAGACTTCCGGAACTCGTACCCAACTTTGGAACGCTCAAGGTAGCATCCCGTTCATGAATTGTCCATTGGATCTCCGGAGGCGTTTGTTCGCCGAAAAAGATCCGGGAGCGGGCTCAGATCGTCAAGCCGCCGTCCACGGCGATCACCTGGCCCGTGATGTACCCCGCACCCGGGCTCGCGAGGTAGCAAACCAGGTCGGCGATGTCCTCGGGCTTCCCGAATCGGCGGAGGGGGATCTTGTCCTTGACCTCGGCCTTCACCTTCTCCGGCAGCACGTCGGTCATGTCGGTCGTGATGAATCCGGGGGCGACGATGTTCACGGTGACCCCTCGCGTGGAAAGCTCCCGCGCGACCGACTTGCTCAGGCCGATCACCCCCGCCTTGCTGGCGGCATAGTTCGCCTGCCCCGCGTTGCCGACGAGGCCGGACACGCTGCTGATGTTGACGATCCGCCCGTAACGGCCGCGGAGCATGTTCGCGCCGACGACCCGGCAGAAGAGGAATGTCCCCTTCAGGTTCGTGTCGATCACGTCCTGCCAGGCGTCGTCTTCCATGCGGAGGATGAGGTTGTCTCGCGTGATCCCGGCGTTGTTGACCAGGATGTGGATCTTGGGATACTTGGCCTCGACTTCCTCGACGACCCGGTTCACGTCGGCCGAATCCGCCACGTTGCAGGCGAACCCTTCGGCCGTCCCTCCCGCGTTCCGGATCGATTCCAGGGTCCCCTGGAGGGCGTCCAGGCTGCGGGCCACGCCGATCACCGTGGCCCCGCACGCGGCCAGCTTCTCGGCGATTGCGCGGCCGATCCCTCGGGACGCCCCCGTCACGAGCGCCACCTGATCCTTCAATTGAACCTGACAACCCCGCGGGGTTTCTGCCGAGGCATCGGCCATCTGTATTTCACCCTCAACCGACTCGAAGGTTCTCACGGAACGAACACTTCATCATCGGACCTTGGAAATCGGTTCGCTCGCTTCGCCGACATCCGTGATCGACGAAAGGCCGGCGCATGTTGAATCGAACGGTTATAATCCTCTCCGATCGTCCCCTTCAACCCCAAAACGCCGCTCCTCCCGCCCGGCCAGGACGGCAAGGCGCTTTCGCCCGGCGACTTCCTTCCCGGTCAG